>DLGS01000156.1 GCA_002482815.1 Bacteroidetes bacterium UBA7688 | reverse complement strand
GTGCTTGTGTGGGCGTTTGTGCCAGTCCGGTTGCTTCATTGTTTGGTATTTCCACAGCCAGTATTGCCGGCTCCCCTTTGATGAGTGCACTGGAACCTTTATTGATTGCTATCAGTGCGGTTTCCTTTACTGTTTCTTACTATACGCTGTATGTTTTGCCAAAGTTTGCGACCTGCAATACAGGTGCAGATTGTGCCTGTGGTCCTACAGCTGCAGAAAAGCGGAAAGTACGATTGTCGAAATCGATTTTTTGGGTTGGCTTAATCGCCAGTATTCTTTTCCTCACTTATTTCGAATACCAAAAATACCAAAGCAATGTAGCTGCCGCAACGAATGCTTCCTCCTGCTCTCCTGATGCTGCCGGCGATTGTTGCCCGGAGGCTGAAATGACTGGAACAGCTTTGGATACTACTGATTGCAGTGCTGATGCTTGTTGCGATTCCACTTCCACCCATTAATAGTTATTTAAATTTCATTTTGTATGAGTGCCAATAATTGTACACCAGCCCGCAGAAAGCGTTTAGGTTTTCTGGACAGATACCTGACTCTTTGGATTTTTTTGGCCATGTTAATTGGCGTTTCCATAGGTCATTTCATTCCTGATTCTGCAGGTTTTATCAATTCTTTTTCCAGTGGGACGACCAATATTCCTTTGGCTATTGGACTCGTGCTGATGATGTATCCGCCTCTGGCTAAGGTTCGCTACGAAAAGATTCCGGAAGTGTTTAAGAATGTAAAGCTGATCCTGATGTCCCTGTTCATTACCTGGATAGTTGCACCGGCCTTTATGTTCGGACTCGCTTATTTATTTCTGGGCGATTATCCGGAATATATGTCCGGCCTTATTTTGATCGGTATTGCTCCGTGTATTGCGATGGTAATCGTATGGAGCGACCTGGCTGAGGGCAACCGGGAATACATTGCGGGATTGGTGGGCGTGAACAGTATTTTACAGGTGTTGCTTTATTCGGCTTATTCTTATTTCTACCTTACTGTGGTGCCCGATTTTTTTGGTCTGAAAAGTATGGCTGTTCAGATTTCAATGGGGCAGATTGCGGAGTCTGTTTTTATTTATTTGGGGATTCCTTTTCTGGCAGGTATCATCAGCCGTTACACCCTCATGAAACTGAAAGGGGAGGAATGGTATCAGACAAAGTTTATTCCTTTCATTTCCCCTGTCACATTAATTGCGCTGCTATTTACCATTGTTGTAATGTTTAGCCTTAAAGGTGCACTTATTGTTCAATTGCCGATGGATGTTATCCGGATTGCAATACCATTGGTTATTTATTTTGCGGTGATGTTTGTTATCACCTTTATAGCGGCCAGAAGCCTGGGTGCAGATTATTCCACCAACGCAGCCTTATCTTTTACTGCCACAGGAAACAATTTTGAATTGGCAATAGCAGTTGCTATCGGTGTATTTGGCATCAACAGCGGACAAGCTTTTGCCGGGGTGATTGGTCCGTTGGTCGAAGTCCCGGCATTGATATTGCTGGTTAAGGTCGCTTTTTGGTTTAAAAGGAAATGGTATAGTAAATGCTAATAATTAAATTGACGCTCAGTAAAATATTCAAACGAAGCATCCTATCGATGCTTCGTTTTATTTTCCAGCACAATAAAAGGAATACCATTATTGACCCATTTGTTCACCAAATCATTATTGGTGGGTATCACTTCAAAGGCCAGTGAGCCCAATATTAAATCTTCGTCCCCATCTTTATCATAATCTGCCGCATCCATTACAATCCATCTGCCTATTGTGGGGTCAGCTATAGTGCTGGCTTTAAAATTGTTTCTACCATCATTTTCTAAATAAACAAAACTTTCTTCCGGGTGATTTTTATAATCCGGAAAGAATGAAATGGCTGCGATATCGATATCGCCATCAAGGTCATAATCTGCGGGGATTGCGGCGTATGCACCATTTAACTGATAAAAAATCTCTTGTTTAAAATTGTTATTGCCATCATTCAAATAAACATAAATACCATGGTAGGGTTTAAGAATGGGTTTGAAATCTGCATTGTCGCCTGCCGTATAAATGATGTCATCAAAACCATCTTTGTTGAAGTCGTATAGCTTGAAGAAACTTGAACCATTTGATGGAGAGAATTGAATAGCTGTTTCTTCCCGAAATTTACCATTGCCTTCATTATAATAAATGAATATCCCTTCGTCACCCTGACCGAATAGTGCAATAATATCTTCTTTGCCGTCTTTGTTTAAATCCTTGATATAGGCTTTTTCTGCACCCGGCTTATTGCGCAATATTCTGTTTTCAAATTTTCCATTCCCCAAATTTTTCCACCAGCTGAGTTTGCCCGTCCATTTGGCAAATTCACAGGTCACCACATCTGGTAAACCATCCGCATCAAGGTCGGCATAAGCACTATGCACGGGTCTTTGGAGCGAATCGATGAGTTTGAATACTGGTCTGTTGGCCACTTTGGGTAAGGATAAAATGAAGCCGCTCGACACATCTGTCGGAGAAAAGGAACCCATGACTGTGACAAAAGCCTCTTCTGTAAATTCTTCTACCCATACAGCTCCTTCTTTTACTTTTGCTGCCTGAATCAATTTCAAATCATTGGAGAAAACAGAAAGTGATTGGGTGTTGGCGTCACCCAGATAAATGCTTTGATCCTGGGTATTGAATTGCACAAATGTGGCACTGGGTGGTGACATTTTATGTTGTGGAATTTTTACCTCAAACAAGCTCAAATTCTTTGATATGTTTTGTGTTTTAGGAATCGCTAATTGTTCCGGAGCATTTTCTATAAAGTATGTTTTTATTTTCTCCCATTCTTCGGTTGTTAGCATCGGTTTGGAAGGGTAATAGCCCGACTGTTTGGCCTTCTCTCCACCCGGCCCTTCTTCGAAAAGCACCTTTAGTAAGGAGTCGTGCTCTACGATACCCAGAAAAACACCCATTCTGGGCAGCATATATTGACTCCAGGAATTTTTATCCAACACATCAGGTGTGGGCACTTTATGACAATTTCCACAATAGTTTTCTGCTAATTCTTTTCCTTCATTCGTAGTTGGTTTTGTATTGTTGCATGCCAGGGCAATTATTGTCGAAATGAAAGCCAGCAGTATTGTATTTTTTCTCATAATTCCTGAAATATTTGGCAAGGATAAGCGAATTTTAATGACTCTGTTTAAACAGAATCTTGTCTTATTGTTATCATTTTCAACCACTTTTTATCTGGTAACATTGGCTTCACATAAAGCTAACACTGGCAATACTTTATGGTAACACTGCTATCTGACTTTTGTGTCAAATTATTAAAAGAAATGAAAAAACTATTACTGCTTTCAACAATTGGAGTATGTGCCTTTGCTCAGGCTAATGCTCAAATCCCATTTCCGGTGAATATAGCGCCAGATTGGACCACACAAACTGTATTAATGCCTAAGTCACCA
>DLGS01000029.1:1314-21118 GCA_002482815.1 Bacteroidetes bacterium UBA7688 | reverse complement strand
TAACAGGCAATGCAGGAACAGCAACCACTTTGCAGACGGGCAGAACGATTGGCATAATGACAGGTGACGTAGTAAGTTCAGGCAGCACCTTTAATGGCTCTGCAAATAATACCAATGCCGTAACATTAGCAACAGTAAATAGTAATGTAGGTTCTTTCGGTTCTGCAACAGCCGTGCCAGCAATTACAGTTAATGGCAAAGGTTTGGTTACTGGAGTAACAAGTACATCTATTCAGATAGCACAAAGTCAGGTTACAAGTTTAACGGGAGATTTAGCGGCAAAAGCCCCTTTAGCAAGCCCGACATTCACAGGTACAGTTGCTACTCCAAATTTAACAGTTACATCTTTATCAAGCGGCTCTACAAACGACAGTATTTTGGTTGCGGACGCATCAACAGGCGCGGTAAAACGTGTAGCAAAAGAAACTATCCAAAAATATACTGTTTCCCTTCAAAGCTCGTCCCCCTTACAAACATTGACAGATGGTGCGACTACAACATGGAATGCCAACTTAGGACAGCAAGCTATTTGGACGATTGGAGGAACAGGACGAACATTATCTATTACAAATCCTATTGCAGGTACGTTTTATACGCTCAAATTGATTCAAGGTACTGGTGGAAGTAAGACAATAACAACCTATCCCACAAATACAAAGTGGAGTGGAGGCACAGCTCCTACATTGACAACAGCCGCAGGGTCAGTAGATATTATTTCATTTTGGTATGATGGCACAAATATGAATGCTATGTACTCTTTAGACGTAAAATAAAATGAAAAAGCTACTATACTTATTACTCTTTTTATCGTTTGGAGCAACCGCACAACCTGCGGCAATGTTTCATTCGATGTTAAGAACGACTACACCAATTCCATCTATTTATCAACCCGAAACAGACAGATATTTTGACAGCTTAACCGCAAATTCTGTTAGTTGGACAACTGCTAACAAATTGAATGTTGATACAGTGGTAAGGGATATAAAAGGATTGGCGAACCCTAGTTATACTACCTACAATATAAAAGACAGTTTTTATACGCTGAATCCTGTTTTTGGAGCTACGGCATACTCCCATTCTTTAGATTTATTAGATGCTACATTACCCAAATGGACATTCTTTGGAAGTCCAACACATAGCGCAGCGAACGGGATTTCTTTCAATGGGACAACACAGTATGCAAATACGAACTTTTCAATTGACCAAAGCACATTCCCTTTGAACAACAGGGGGTCGTCCATATATCATAAAAACCTGCTAAGTTCTCCAACAAACTATTATATGTTCGGAGCATTCTCCAGTGTTGTATGGGGGCAATCAGTAAATAATGTACAGTATTTCGTTACAGGATTCAATACTATCTCTACATCACCTGCAACTTCTGTAGGAAGATTTACTTCTATTAATAGGTATTCTTCATCGGATGCAAAATTATACACAAATAACACTTTTGTAGTAACCGAAACGGCTGCGCCAACCAACATTAATTTGACGGATTATGTAGGCGCTATAAATGCTTCGGGAGCAGCTTTACATTACCAATACGATTGTTTATTTTTTGCACACCATAAAGCTTTACCAGCTGCTATGGAGGCGTTTCTATATCAAGTTGTACAAGCATATCAAACAAGATTGTCAAGACAAGTACCTTAAAAATAATTTGAAATGAAAAAAACAATATTAATACTGACAGCATTTGCTATAATGGCTTTTACCGAAGGGGAAAAACATTGCTATGTAAGAGTTACAAAAACATGGTATGATACCTATAAAGGCTACACCAAAGGCACTAATGTGCTGAATGGAGAAAAAGACACTTCCGGGAACTATTATATAAGTCTTAATTCATACAATGAGTTTCAGGAGCTATTTGAAAACAAATCGACCGTGACGTTATACTGGCTTTATCCTAATGCATTCCCTAAAGATACATTGTAATGCGCCCAAATCATTTTCATCAAAACCATTTAAAGCAACACAAGATGTACATACAATCCTTTCCTATTCCTACGAGTGCTATTTTAATAAATGAAATAGGCAATCAGTATTACCAAAATATCCCTGTTTCAGAATTGGCAGGGTATAGCTTATTTCAGGACGAAGACGGTAATTGGTGGTTAGATAACGACACTACCTTTCAGCAAGAGCCTGCGCCTGTAGAATTGGACTATATCGTTGTTGGAACTACCCTTATTGAGGTTTCAGTAAGCATTAATTTTCGTCCAAACGAACGCCCTAGAATTGATTAATGGAAAAGCGTAATGAATATGCGTTGTGGCTTGGCTTTTTTGGCTTCTGCCTTGTGCCGTTTGGCGAATTTGTTTATACAATTTCTGCTAAATGGATACACTCAATAATTGAGGTAGCGCATAATCTTTACTATAATCTTTCTGCGGGGTGTTTGGTAATTATCGCTTTGGTTTTTTACAAACTATCCTATAAAAATAAGTTACAACAAAGATTATTCGAAGGTGGCATTTTTTACGCTATTGCCAAATTCGGGAATGAACTAACATCACGGGCTACAAGCTTCGACAATAAAGAAATCTGGTATTGGTCAGTACTAGCATTATACACCCTATACAGAGTTATCACCATTAAAAAAAAGTGAATCATTTTTTAAGAGACATACTAGACTTTTTCAAGATAGACGATGACGTTATACGTTGGTTCGTTTATGGTGGCACAGCAGGAGTTGTGACGGGCATTGCCGACGAAAAAAGAAAAACAATGTACCAATTCTTAGGAATGGCATTTGTAGGGGCTATAGTGTCCGCTTTTTGCACTCCCGCAGTAATTGAGTATTGGCAGATTGAGAATGAAAAGTATAAAATGGTTATCTGCTTTGCTATTGGTTTAAGTTCAATGGTATTGGTAGCGAAGTTGATTAGGATTGTGCGGAAATCGAAACTGAAAGTCGGCAATATTGAAATAACTGAAAAGGAGGGAGGCGATGATACAGATATTTAATTCAGCGTATTATTTGGCTATGCTTTTCGCTATTATGTATTTATTCAGTAGCGGACGGGACTATATGATTGAAGCTGCAAAAAGCGCAGGAAGGACGCATTTAGAAGATAAAATATTAATGGCTTTTATGGCTTCTTTGGCTTTGGTAGGTGCTGCTTATCCTGATTTAAGCAATGGTTTTACGCTGCTTTTTTTATTGCCACTTTGGATTCATTTATTAAGGATTGCATATCTATCATATAAAAATAAACACAAAAACAATGGCTAAGAAATTAAAACGCTGGTATCACAGCAAAACAATTGTTTTGAACGGACTGGCGGGGCTTTTCGGGGCGTTACCTGAAATCCTGAACCTGTTTGATGTACACGTTCTGACAGCACTAGGGGTAAGCAATCCAACAAAGTATTATGCTTTGATTGGCGTATTAACTACAATGCTGAATATCATTCTGCGTACTCAATCAGATACCCCAACGCCTCCTATCAAGACAAAGGCAAGAACTCAAAAACTAGACTAATGAAATACTTTCTGAATAACTCAAAAATTGGGATGGTTGGCATCATTTCGCTAACCTGTATCATTTTAGGCTTTGTTATCTTTTGTTCGGGCTGTACTACTCAAAAGGGTTTTGGATGCTCAAACAGGCAACATAAACGGGCATCAAAGTTCTTTTACAAGGGCTTAAATCTATGTCAGGCAGAAGTAGCCAAACAATCCCAAATAGCATTCCCTTTTATTGGTAGTGATACTAACTGGACAGAGATTGCAGAAGGAGAAATAAGGGTAGATACTTTTACCCATTATGATACTTTATTTTTTAGCGATACGGTAATGATTACCAAAATAGTCACTAAAAACGGGCTTCGGGTAGATACAGTATTCAAGACAAAGGAATCAAAAGTAATAGACCAAAGGGCTGTAATTGCTTTGCAGGGAAAGTTTGATGAAACGGCTCAATCATTATCAGATGCTGAAAAGAAACTAGCGAAGGCAACAGGAGAAAAGAATATTTGGAAATGGATTTCAATTAGCTTTTTGATAGTCGCAGCGATTGTATTTGGCATCAAGGTTATAATCCCTAAAGTATTATCGTAATGAATATTTCAGAACAAGGCAAGAGCCTGATTAAAGGATTTGAAAAGTGTAAATTGAAGGCATACAAGGTTACGCCTGATGGACGGTGGACAATTGGTTGGGGCAGCGAATCGTATGCAGATGGACGCAGCGTAAAAGAAGGGGACGTTATCACCCAAGAAGAAGCGGATATCCTATTTGATATGACAATAGGACGCTATGAAAGCATAGTAAGGGATAATGTAAAGCGAAACGTAAAACAAAACGAATTTGATGCACTAACGTCTTTTGCTTACAACTGTGGCGCAGGGTATAAATCAGGTAATACTTGGACTAAATACAACATTTGGGATAAAGCAACCCGAAACGTCCCTGCTGATGAAATGATACCTTATTGGCAATCTCTTTGCATTACTTCAAATAAAAAGCCAATGCCAGGATTAGTAAGACGCAGAAAATCAGAAGTTCATTTGTATGTTTTTGGCGAACTTGATTTTTTTGAATAGAAAAACTATTCGCAATGCATTGATATAAAGCCGATTAATAGTGTAATGTGTTAAATGTGAAAAAACGCAATTGTTAAGTGCTGGAGTATAAAGAGTGCTACGAAGGTTTGTTTAAATAAAATTTTGGTAGAATTAAATAATGTTTGTAATATTGCTCCAATGAAATTATCAATACAAAATAACAACTCTAATAATTGGCAGATTTGTCAATGGGGCTGTGTATTGTAATTTCTTAAACGAATTTATTTGAAGCCCCGTTAGATTATTCTTTCGGGGCTTTTTTATTGCTTTTTAGTGTAACTGGTAACACGTCTGATTTTGATTCAGGAATAAAAGGTTCAAATCCTTTAGAAGCGACAATTGTACTTTTAGCTCAGATGGTTAGAGCGGCACACTCATAATGTGAAGGTCGGGAGTTCAAATCTCTCATAGTACACTTTGGAATAGTAGCTCAGTTGGCAGAGCAAACGACTGTTAATCGTTAGGTCAAAGGTTCGACCCCTTTCTGTTCCGCTTATGCGGGTTTAGCATTATGGCAATGCAGCAGTCTCCAAAACTGCGAGTGTACACTCTAATTAGGTTCGATTCCTAAAATCCGTGCAATTTGAAAGCCGTGGCGATGTGTCACGGCTTTTGATTTTAAGAGTTATAATGAGTCAGGATATCCTTGTTCTAAAGCTCTTTTTTGACAAATCATCTTTTCGCCAATTATGAATTTTCGCTTATCATCTAACTTTGACAATTCGGACATTAGGTAGCACTTCCTGTCTGCTATTGATTGTTCTTCATCTAATAGCATATCATAATATCTATGCAATTCCGTATCTCTATTTTTTATTTTTTGCTCTAAATCATTCCCTTTCATATTTCTTTAGCTGTTAGTGGCAAACTGTTTGTTAAGGTTAAAGTGGTCTTGCGGCATTAATCAATTGAATAATAGTCAAAGGTTTTGGGCAAGGTTCTTTAGGTGTGTAGCTGTCCATTGAATAACCTAGCGAGCAAACATTATGAAATTCCGCTGCCCTGCATTTATTACGGGTGGATTTTATTCTTTCTTTGCTTTTATCTTTCATAATATTTTTTATTTAATCTCCTATTCCTGCTTAGTAAGGGAGAGGGGGGAATGTTAATTGTTTAATTTTTGATGCCAACTAATTGCAGTATATAAAGTATCGAACACTTCGCCAATAGGGCAATTACACAATTCAAATTCTATTTCCTTTAATGCTTTTTCGTGTTCAACTTCTACTGCCTTATCGCTAAATTCTAAATCTCTGAACTTTTCCCAAGCCTTATGTAGCCAGTTCCAATCGGTGTCAGGGTCAAAATCAGTAATGCTATCCCAATCAAAATCTTCCTCTTTGCCTAGAATTACTCTAATATATTCAGGGTCTTTTTGTAAGCTAAACTTATGAACATCGATTCCGAGAAAAAGTGCAATTGCTACATTCTTTTCAGTATTTGTCATTTCTTTTATTTGTTGGGGTGAAGGTTATAAAATTAAATCTACAACGCAGAAGATGCTACCTCTAGTCCAAGTGATTGTAGTATTTGGGTAGTATTTAGCAATTAGCTGCACGTCAAATTCTATAATCCCGTTTGGTATTTTTAATTTAATGTGCTTATCATCTTGCTCAACTATATATTGATACAATCCATCAATAACAGATGGTAGTGCGTTGTTCATTCTCATAACTATTTCTTTTGATTTTTATCGATTAACTTTTGTTCTTCTGCCTTAATTAGCGGAGAAAATTTAGCGTGTAATTCATCTCTATATTCCTCTCTTACTCTAAAGGATATTGTTTTGGTAGGGATGCCTTTTTTGGGGCGACCTGCGCCTGATGCGTTCTTTCGCTTTGGGGGGTTAGACATTATTTTAAAATAAGAAGATGAATAGTAGACGATTCAGGCATTGGGTCGATTCTATTGTCTCCCTCAATCAGATTGAATTCAGTATCGGTTCTTTTGCTTTTAACTCTGATACACGGATAGCCAGTTTTATTATTGGTTTTCTTTATCTTAACGATAGTAAAAACTTCGTCAAAAGTTAAAATATAGCGTCTTATATTGATGTCCTTATGCTTAATTGCATCTTGTAAGGTAAATTCATCTTTAGAGTTCCAAAAATAAAAATTTGGGGAAATCATAATTTCCATCCCTATCTCTAAATCACTAACCCGAAAGCCGTAACCAATACAATCCTCCTCTTTAATATTCATGTGTTCCAAAAACTCATTTAGGCACGCATCTTTCATAGTTTTTATTTTTATTCCTCAAAGGTAGTTAAAGTAATTATTGTAAACAAAAATTATTTACAGGTTATTTGTTCTGAATTTTCAATGTTTCTTTCCATCGTGTAACATCTTCTTGCTTTGAATAAATCATAGTAGTTGACATTTCAGCGTGTCCTACATTATCTTTAACGTGAACGGCTTGCAATCCTTTGGCAAGTAATAAAGATATGTATGTATTTCGGGCAAAGTGAAAGGATATTATTTCGTGTAAAGGCTCAATCTTTTTTAAGGTTTTTGTCCCCTGATTGTAAATGATTTCGATTTCTCTGTTTAGTTCTGCTGCTTTGGCTATCTTTTTCAATGCCACATTTGCTGACTGACTGTACTTAAAATCAAAAATTGTCCCTTCTGAAGCATCCATAAGCATTGACATTGCTTTACTGCTTAATGGTACGGTGTTATCTACTGCGCCCTTTATTTGGGTAAGGTCTAGGTAGTGTATTTTGGTGTTTGGTTCTTCATAAAGGGCAATGTGTCGGGGTTGCAATTGCTGAAGGTCTGATACCCTTAATCCCGTTTCACAGGCAAAAAGAAAAGCCTTCTGAATAAGTTTTTGGAAATGCGTTTCGGGGTGGTAGGCTCTTAGCTGTCCAATTTCAACATCCCGCAAAGGGAAACGTCCAGATTCGTGGTTCTTAAAGTAGAATGTTTTGGCGTATTTCTGCGTCTGAATGTAATCTTTTTCAAATGCCCACTCCATCAGGGTTCTTACACGTCCTATTTTGCGATTAATAGTGCTATTGATGTTCTTCTTTTCCTGTGCAAGATAAAGCCCGTATTCAAGGTAAAACTCCGTGTTTACATCTGTAACCTTATGTTGGTAATCAATGAACTTTTCGTACTCTGTAAGGTCTTTAAATGCCGTTTCGTAATGTGCTGCGTTATCTTCCTGCGTTGTTTTGGCTTTGTGCTGTACAAATTGCGGGTGAATATCAGCAAGGGTAAGGGCTTTTTTGATAACAACTTTCCCGACAGAGATATAATTAAAGGCTTCTGAAATATTAAATTCTATTTCATCCCGTTTAAATTTACCTTCATATTCACTAAATCGTGCTTCCCAATTGCTAATTTTGCTGTTTATATCGGTAGCGTTGCCGATAGTCTTTGCTCGTTGTTTTGCCTTATCCCAAAATGTCAGTTTCGGTATTTTATGCCCGATTGCTTTGCGGTCATAATTATTTGTCCCGTGCGATATTTTGCAATAAATAGAGTAGTTCCCTGACCTTTCTTTTTTCGGGTAAAAGTAAATAGTTGCCATTGCGTGCTTTTTTGCGTGCCTTTTTGGGTAAAACTACACTAAAAAGACATTGAAAAAACGATAGCCGAAAATAAAGCTGAAAGCCCTATGGCAAAAGAAAAGGGGCAATTTCAGCAGTAGAAAATGCCCCTTAAAGGAGGTCGAGAGCGGGTTCGAACCGCTGTAGCAGCTTTTGCAGAGCTGAGCCTAACCACTCGGCCACCCGACCATTGTACTCGTTTGAGTGGAGCGCAAATGTAGGGAATTTTATCCTACAACTCCAAAATTTTTCAAGCATTTTTTAAAACAAAGAAAACTTTGCTAAAACATTGGTTTTTAAAGTCCCAATAAGCTTTTCAAACGTGCCATTCCTGATTGGCTTACCGAAATTTTCATTCCGCAATGCAATAGGGCAATGTGGCTGTTTTTTTCGTAAGGTTCAATACTTTGCAGCTGGCTGATGGGCATCAGGTAAGAGCGATGGACACGCACAAACTGATTGGGGTCCAGGGTTTTTTCTACGTTTGTCAGGGTATTCTTTTTAAGAAAAGAACCTTCCTTCGTTACAATTTTAATGTAGTCATCATTGGCTTCGATGTAATGAATTTCTTCGGCCGGAATGATGCGGATATTGCCCCGGTCTTTTACCACAATGCGATGCTGATAACCTTCATACACCTGATTTTCCAGCAGATTTTCTACCGCCTGCACATTTGTCGACAATGCCTGATGAAGGCATTTTTGGATGGCTTTGTCAAAACGTTCTCTGGTAACCGGTTTCAATAAATAATCGACTGCATGGCTTTCAAAGGCTTTCAATGCGTATTCATCAAAAGCTGTTGTGAATATCACTGCCGGTGGTTTGTCAAGCATTTCCAGTAATTCGAAACCGTTAATTCTCGGCATCTGAATATCTAAAAACAACAGGTCAGGGTTGTGTTTGGTAATGCTTTTAAACGCTTCAAATCCATCCGGGCATTCATCCACCACCTGAAAATCGGGATAGCTTTGCAGCAATTTTATGACCAGCGACCTGGCTAAAGGTTCATCATCGATAACGATTACTTTATACATTGTTATTGTGGAATTTTTACAATGGTTGAAAAAATATTGTCTGTCTTTTTTACTTCAATTAAATCTGCCCGTGCAAAGAGAATGTTCAAACGCCTGCTGATGCCTTCCAGGCCAAAACCTGTTCCCCGCGGGGGTTGTGCACTGGCATCAAATGGGTTTTCAATGTTGATATACAACATCCTGTCGCCCAGGTGCAGGTTGATTTTTATAGTCACTTCACCGGTATTTCCATATAATCCAAACTTAATAGCATTCTCTAAAATAGGTTGAAGGATAAAAGCCGGGATTTTAGCCTGCTCCCAGTCTTCACCGGATTTATTGATTTCGATTTTAAGCCTGTTGCCAAATCTTACTGACTCTATTGCCAGGTATGATTCAATATAATCCAGCTCATCCTTAATACTGATATGTTCTTCTACATCCCTTCGTACCGAAAGCCTTAAAAAGTCGGAAAGACGACCCACCATTTCCTGCGCTTTTTCACTATCCAGCTGAATAAGTGCATTGATTGAATTGAGGCTGTTGTATAAAAAGTGGGGCTGCAATTGTTGTCTGAGCCTGAATAATTCTGCTTCCCGCAGGCTGATTACGGCATGCTGATGGAGTTCAAGATCCTTTTTATTGTCAGCCTGGTGCTTGCGCAAAACAGTAATGTGAGCTACCCAGTACAGGCAAAGCCAGGACATAATAAAACGCATGGATTCAGTATCGTCGACGTGTTTGAGGTAGACTTTGTCATTAAAAATCAGCGTGCACAAAAACAGGTCGGCAATGACAAATAAAAGGGCGGCGTTTAAAAATGCGAGCAGTGATGCGTGTGCAGTAGCCAGTACTTTTGTTGGGTATTTGCGGATACGCCATTCTAAAATAAGGCTGGCCGCAGAAACCATAATCAGGTGAATACCGATATCAATCATCAGCGAAGCCCATGGAATTTCTATGCCCGTAGAAAAGGGCAGGGTAGCAATTCCGAAAAGGAACAGCAGAATTGGTAAAGGTATAAGCCTTGTGTATTTTAGAAAACGCTGCAGCAAAATTTCGGATTGGTATTGTTTAGTATGATTTCAATTCCAGGGCACCAAAAGTAACCGAACCGCGAAGCAGTAATTTTTTTCCTTCTCCGATATCCGTTGCTGTGCGCAAATGACGTTTATCTTCTATGCCACCAAATATCACATCTACTTCATTGACAATTTCCCAGTGAGAGGGTACAATAATTTCAATGCCGCCAAACAGTACCTTGAGGTCGATAATCATGGGTTGGGTAATATTATCTGCCTGCATCAGGTTGATTTCGGCACCACCACAGATGGCCGTTGCATTGCAGCCGCCAAATTGCTTTGAAGTGATAATTTCTTTTCTCCCACCAAAGAATGCTTCAATATTGACAAAGTTCTCCTGAGTAGTTTGTCCTTCACCCGCCGGAGTTTGTTCAAATCGTCTTGCAAAATCTTCCTTGTCAACTACAAAGTTGTGTTCTTTTTTTTTAGAACGGAAGGCTATAAATACACCGCCCAGGATTAGCAGCATTGGCCAGAATAACTTAGATGAAGAAACGCCCAACAACGTAAAATGGGGAATCAAAAATGCAACACCGATTGCAATGATAATAATTGGACCTGCGCGGTTGAACCCTTTTTTCATGCCGCTGAAAATGCCCCCTGCTATTAAAAATAAAGGCCAGATTTCGAAATCGAATTCGATCACTTTAAATTGTTTCAACAGGAATAGTATCCCTGCTCCTATCAACAAGAATCCAAATAAGCTTGAGCTGTTTCTGTTGTTGCGGACCTGTGTATTCATCGACATAAAAGTATGTTTTTATTTATTGGATACAAATGTAGATGCACAAATGTCAATACAAAAGCGCTAATAGGTCATCAGGATTGCAATATCGGTAAAGCAATAAAAATGGTCGGTGAAGCAAAGCTACTCTAATTGTTTTTTATTAAAGGACAGTAAACGATTGTCTTAACCTGTCGCCATTGTTGCCCGAAAATTCAATAAAATAGGTGCCTGAGCTTAAATTTGAAATAGAAACCTGCTCGTTATAATTGCTGATGGCTGCAACATTCCATTGCTTGTAAAGTTTACCATTGATGTCAGATATTCTTGCCGAAAAAGCCTGTGGGTTTTCCCATTTCAAAGCAATATTGATTTGTTCAGCTGCAGGAACAGGAAAAATAGTTAAGCTGCCTTTTTCTATCTGATTTTCATGGATACTGTTGGTGTAATTTTCGTAATAATAATTGAATAGCTGGTCGCCGGTTTTATGTATCCAGGAACCTGCTAGGTCCCAGCTTTCATAGTTTTGACGTGTCAGCTGATTAAATGAATTATACTCAAAACTTAATCTGATTGAACTGTCCCAACTACTGGTGGTGGCATTCCAAAGAGAAGAAACATTGCTTAAGGTATTATTTGCCGCATCAAATGTAAAGCTTCTCTGGTCTGTATTTTCATACATTCCGGCTCCGGAATTCCAGGCCTGCCAGTAATTATTGACTACATTATTTTTGCCGTCATAAGTAAGATATTGCCTGCGGAAATTATCCCAACTCGTACTCACATCGTTCCAGTTTTGTAATGTTTGCTGAATCATATTTCCTTTGCTGTCGTTCACAAAGGATGTTTTCTGAACATTATACCAGCTGCCTGAAGTTGAATTCCATCCACTTTGTATCTCATCGGTACGATAATCTGAAGCATCGTAACTATTGACGGTTTGTTTATTATTCTTCCATGTAGATGTGGTTTTGTCCCAAACAATATTGGTATAAACCAGCACTTTATTGGCCGGGGTATAGGTAAAAGAATCGATGAATATATTATCCCAAGAGGAAGTGGTAATATTCCAGCTTTGGTTTGTTTTTTTTGTCAGATTATTGGAAGCGTCATAGGTATAGAAATATCTGTCATATCCAAGCCATTTTCCGGCGGGAACATTCCAGAATTCCAGTGTGTAGGAAGTTCTGTTATTGGCAGCATCATAGGTATAACTTTCCTGAACCAGGTTATCCCATGCCGCAGTACCTTTGTTATAAGCCTGCTCTACCTTTGAATTCAGGCTGTCGTCGGCTGTTGTATAGTAATAAAAAGTTTGCGCGTCTTCCCAGGCGCTGATGGCTTTGTTCCAGAAAGCAGTGAGTAAGACGGTTCTGTGATTTTTTGTGTCGAATCGTTGAACTGACTTTTTAAAGTTATTAAAACCGGAGCTGGCTTTATCGAAAGTGAACGTTGTTGAATTGTCAAAAGCCAGGTAGCGGGAACTTAAATCACCACCTAGAAATGAACTGGTGTAATTATATTTTGTAGAATCTGAAACGACAAAGCTGATGCCGTCATAATTATACAATGATTGAGCAATTAATCGGGATTTGACTTGTGCAAGGGTGCCCGACGCAATTGTGCAACAGGTTAACAGCAGGTAAATAGTTTTTTTCATGTTGATCAGGTTAGAATTTGTAGTGTTTCAGGGCTATAAAGATAGGAATAAGCTTTTAAAGACCTTAAAGTTGGCGTAGATAATTATCAAATAAAAAAGCTGTAAGATTGGATCTTACAGCTTTGACACACAAAAATGATTTGTTCTTATTTTTTAACAGGAGCCTGAACTGCTCTTTTCTTTTCCTGAATACGGGCACTTTTACCGCTACGTTCGCGTTGGTAATACAATTTAGCTCTGCGTACACGACCTGATTTGTTCAAAACAATTGAATCAATGTTTGGAGAGTAGAAAGGGAAAATACGCTCAACACCAATACCGTCAGAAATTTTACGAACGGTGAAAGTTTGTGTTGCGCCAGTACCCTGACGTTTGATTACGTCACCTTTAAATGACTGAATACGCTCTTTTGCGCCTTCAATGATTTTGTAGTTTACTGTTATATTGTCACCTGATTTGAAAGCAGGGTAAGATTTATTTGCGTTGGCGTTCAATTGCTCTTGTACGAATGCTATAGCGTTCATTGTTACTTAATTTTAGGAATGCAAAAGTAGAATTATTATCTCATTTGACAAAATTATTTTTTAAATAATCTTTTCAACCTTATAAATAGGGTGGTCTCAACCCTTATTCTCTGTCTTCAAGCAGGTCTGGCCGGCGCTCTTCTGTTCGTTTCAGGGCTTGTTCATATCGCCAGGCGTCCACTTTTTTTGGGTCGCCGCAAATTAAGATGTCGGGAATTTCCCATCCGCGGAAATTAGCGGGCCTGGTATAAACGGGATGCGACAATAAATCATCCTGGAAAGAATCGGAAAGTGCAGAGGTTTCGTCATTCAGCACCCCGGGAATCAATCGACCGATAGAATCTACCACTACTGCTGCTGCCAGTTCCCCTCCGCTTAATACGTAGTCGCCGATAGAAATCTCCATCGTAATGTAATGATCCCGGATGCGCTGGTCAATTCCTTTATAATGCCCGCAAATAATCATCAGGTTTTGGCAAAGAGAAAGGGTATTGGCAGATTTTTGGTTCCATGTAGGACCATCAGGAGTCATAAAAATGATTTCGTCGTAGGTGCGTTCTTTTTGTAAAGTTTCAATCGCGATGGCCAATGGCTCGGGCATCATTACCATTCCTGCACCGCCACCAAACTGATAATCATCTATTTGACCGTGTTTGTAGGGTGTGTAGTCGCGCAAATTATGCACAACCACCTCCAGCAGGCCTTTGGTCTGAGCACGTTTCATAATTGAATGCTCAAAAGGGCTTTTTAATAAGTCGGGTACTACGGATATGATGTCTATTCTCAAAATTTAGAGTTAATTAGATAATGGGATAATTAGTCAAAGCAGTCAATAAGAGGTATTTTACTTTATATTTTATTTAGCGGAGTGCTTTGCAAATATTTGAGGCAATCGCCGGCCCTTCATAAATAAATCCGGTGTAAACCTGTACCAATGAAGCGCCTGCGTCCAGTTTTTCCTGCGCATCGGCTGCGGTAAATATCCCACCTGCGGCAATAATTTTGATACTGCCATTGCTTTTTTGATGGATATAACGAATCACATCTGTAGAACGTTCAGTCAGTGGTTTTCCGCTGAGTCCGCCGGCACCGATGCTTTCCACTTTTGCTGCATCACTTTTCAGTCCGCTCCGGTCGATAGTGGTATTGGTAGCAACCACGCCTTGAATGCCGGTTTCTGTAACCAGGCTAATGATATCATCCAGCTGCTCCAAAGTAAGATCCGGCGCTATTTTTAATAGAATAGGACGGTTCTTTCCCATTTCTTTATTCAACAATTGTAAGCGATTCAGGATTTTTGTCAATGGTTCTTTATCCTGCAAGGCCCGCAATCCCGGTGTGTTGGGGCTGCTTACATTCACGACAAAATAATCGACCACATTATATAAAGCAATAAATGCCTTTTCGTAATCGTCGATCGCATTTTCATTGGGTGTGTCTTTGTTTTTACCAATATTGCCACCCACAATGATACGCTCATGAGGTTTCGAAAGGCGCTCCGCTGCTGCAGTCGCACCTTCATTGTTGAATCCCATCCTGTTAATCACTGCTTTGTCTTCCGGAAGACGGAACAAACGTGGTTTGGGATTTCCAGGTTGGGCCAAAGGTGTAACCGTGCCGATTTCCACAAAACCAAAACCCAGGCAGGACAATTCGTTAATCCAGCGGGCATCTTTGTCGAAACCTGCTGCTAAACCAACCGGATTGGGGAAAGTAATGCCCCAAAGCGTGCGTTCGAGGGAAGGTTTTTTGTAGGTAAACAGTTTGCGCATCATGCTGCGCAACAATGGATTACGGTAAGCAGTCTGGAGTTTGGCCATAGCCCAGTAGTGTACTTCTTCAGGGTCGCGGCGAAATAAAAATGAGCGTATTAACGGGTACATAAGCCGCAAAGATACAATTCTGAGATTTTTGATTTCAGATTTTTGATTTTGGATTGGGTTATTTCACGCAAAGTCACCAAGAAGGCGCAACGGCGCAAAGGCCATTTGGCGAAATGCAAAACTAGAAGAAATGATAAGCCCTGACGATGTACTTCGGCTACGTTCAGCATAAACGGCAACTTCAGGCTTCAGGAATTTAAAAAGGATGAATTAATATAATTGGCTCAGCCTTTTTTAAATCTTTCTTTGGAAATTGAAATCACATTGAAAATCAAAAACAGGTTCTGGTTTTCTGTCTGTTTTCTCACGCCATTGATAATATAAATGCCGTGAAGCAAATTTCATTTTCATTACCTCATAGCTGCAAAGCCCGATATTATTCCGGTCTTCATTAACTTTTTTGATCTTTATTTTGACAATTTTCTTACAACTATTTCTAAAACATTCGCGTGCCGCAAAATATATAATAGAGTCGGAGTACTCCTTTTTTTCATTTGAACCGTCATAAATCGTACCATACATTTGGGGTGTTATATTTCCTTTTAATAATTCCACCCAAAGTATTGCCCCTACGTCTTTCCAGGCATTGCCGTGATGTAAAAACAGACCCAAAGTATAAGATGAATGGGGATTTATCTGATAAAGGGAATCTTCTCCATTTTGTGTACCAATAACTTTTTGTGCAGGAAACCCATAAGCATTTATAATTACAATTATTTCCTGCAACAAGCTATCCCAAGTGGACCTATACTTGCGTTTGAGTGTGTGACCATCAGATTCATATGCCTCACTATTTGTAAGATCTGTAATTAATTTCCACTCTTGTTTGAATAACGAAATTGTCTCAGCGCGTGTTTTTTTGTTGATGCTGTTTTCATAAATGGTCAAACAGGAATCAATCACACGTTTGTTTATGCTACTAAAAATATCGGCAAGATGCGGATTGTTGATGATAGTGTAGACAGGTACGCCAAAGCGAATTCCTTTGAGTAAAAAAATATTACAATTAGCTGTATCCTTAGCATAAGAAGCTACCTGTGCCGCTATATAGCAGTCGATAGGATTGTTGTAAGGATATTCGGCAAATGTTTTTTGGTATTGATTGACGCCTTTTACGTATCGTCCATTGACCACTGCTTCTTCTGCCACGGCAACATCCTGATAATAGTTCAGGTAGGTCTTGTTTTCAGATTTATTTATTTGGCCAAAAGAAACCGAAAAGAAAAAAATGTAAATAAATGTAGAGAGTAATTTGTTCATGGTTTTAATAATAAAATTTAAAACGATCAAACATCTGCTATGTCACTTAATACTTTCGCTGAAAATTAAAATCACATTGAAAATCAAAAAGCGGTTCAGGTTTTCTTTCGGTTCTCTCACGCCATTGATAATACAATTGTCTTGAAGCAAATTTCTTTTCCATTACTTCATAACTGCAAAGTCCTATATTATTACGGGCCCTATTAATTTCTTGAAGGTTTTTTTTCAATTGTTTTCTACAGTATGCAAAACCACAGGGACGTGCAGCTATGTAAATAACTGAGTCAGAATACTGTTTTTTGCCATTAGAATTCTCATAAATGACAGCATACATTTGAGGGGTAATATTCCCTTTTAATAATTCAGCCCAGAGTATTGTCCCAACCTCACTCCACGCATTGTGGTGGTGTACAAATACGAAAAAAGCATACGTTGAATGAGGGTTTGTTAGTCTTAAAAGCGAATCTTCTCCATTTTGTGTGCCAATGATTTTTTGTGCAGGAAATCCGTACTTTTTTGTCAGCAGCATTATTTCCTGCAACAAACTATCCCAGGTACCTTTATATTTACTTTTGAGAATACCATCTCCACCATAGAGATTATCAACTTTTAGAACATCCATTTTTAAAAATTGCTCTTTTCTATAAAATGCGATCGTTTCAGCACGTGCTTTTTTGTTGATGCTGTTTTCATAAATGGTCAAACAGGAATCAACTACACGTTTGTTTAATCTACTAAAAATTGCAGCAAGATGTGGATTGTTGATGATGGTGTAAACAGGTACGCCAAAACGAATCCCTTTGAGTAAAAAATATATAGAAGATGTCGTATCCTTTGCATAAGAAGCTACCTGAGCCGCTACATAGCAGTCAATCGGATTATTGTAAGGATATTCGGCAAATGTTTTTTGGTATTGATTGATGCCTTCCAAATACTGTCCATTTACGACAGCATCTTCTGCTACGGCAATTTCCTGATAGTAATTAAGATAAGTTTTTTCTTCCGTTTTACCCGTCTGGCTATATGAAGCGGTACAGATCAGTAGAAAAATAATGGTGCAGAATGGTTTGTACATAGTTTTAGAATTAAACCAAAACTAATAAAACCTGTGAAAGAACCTATTTAATATGACTCATTATTTCTTCCTTACTTGTATAGCCTGAATTAAACCAATACATTTTTTCGTTTTTGTAAAGAAAAAGGGTAGGGAGAGAATAGACTGAAAGTTCGTTGCAGATATCGGTGTTGTCGTCGGCATTGATGCGCACCATTTTTAATTTGCTTGCCATTTCATTTTTGATTTCTTCCAGAAAGGGATCCATCTTTTTGCAGGGGCCACACCAATCGGCATAAAAATCTACCAGCACCCAGTTGTCAGCTTTGATAAGGGATTTGTACTGTTTTACAGACATGCCTTTCTTTTTGACATAAGTATTGTTTTGGGCAAAGGCACTTAATCCTGCAAGAAGGAATATGATTAACAATGAAACAGGCAGGGTAGTTTTCATAAAAGGTTATTATTTCAGGCTTTCCATTTCAATACGATTGTTGCAAAAATCATATTCACGCAGTTCATTGGAAGCGATGATGACCAAACGGTTTTTACCATATTCCGTCACCCAGTTCCGGTATTGGTCTACACCTTTTTGATCCAGATTGGTGCAGGGCTCATCTAAAAATAAGGCCGGTGTATCACTGAAAATTGCCTGTGCCAGTTTTACGCGTTGTTTCATTCCGGAAGAGTAGTCGCCAATAAATTTATTTTCGACATTTTTCAACCCGGTAAATTCAATGATTTTATCAATAGTAAATCCCGGCATCATTTTCTTAAAACCAAAATGAAACTGCAGAAATTCTTTCAATGTCATTTCTTCAACCAAATCCATACCGGGTGCACAGAAGCTGATATTTTTGAAGCAATGTTCTTGTGCGATTTCCTTCCCATCAAAACTATGAATGACTTTGCCTTTTGTAGGGCTTTGAATGCCGGCAATAATGCGCAGCAAGGTAGATTTTCCGCTGCCATTTGCACCCAGCAGTGCATAACACGTTGGTGATTCAAATTGCAGGGAAACATTTTTGAAAATATGATGATTATGAAATCGCTTGGCGACCAGCTCAGCTGAGATCTTCATTATTGCGACGTGTATAGCCTCTCATGATTCCTCTTCCGGTTTCACGAATGAAATTGATGATTTCATCTCTTTCGTCGGATACAGGAATTTCTGCTTCAATAATATCCAAAGCCTTGCTCACATTGTACCCTCTTACAAAAAGAATACGGTAAATATCAAGGATATGATTGATTTTTTGGGTGTCATATCCACGGCGTTTCAGACCTACAGAATTGACGCCTGCGTATGAAATGGGTTCGCGCGCAGCTTTTATATACGGCGGAACGTCTTTTCTTACTAAAGAGCCACCGGTAATAAATGAATAAGAACCAATGCGTACAAATTGCTGAACTGCTGTTAATCCGCCCAAAACAACATTGTCTCCCACCGAGATATGACCGGCCAGTGTGGTATTGTTGGCAAAAATGCAATTATTACCTACTGTGCAGTCATGCGCAATATGTGAATAAGCCATAATCAGACAGTTGTTGCCGATTTCGGTTTTTTTGCGGTCAAGTGTTCCTCGGTTGATGGTTACACATTCGCGAATGGTACAGCCATCGCCGATGATGGTAAGCGTGTCTTCGCCTTTATATTTAAGGTCTTGTGGAATGGCAGAAATAACAGCTCCGGAAAAAATCTTACAGTTTTTGCCGATACGCGCTCCTTCCATTATAGTTACATTGGAAGCAATCCATGTTCCTTCACCAATTTCAACATTTTTATGTATGGTAGTAAAAGGGTCAATGGTTACATTGATACCAATCTTTGCGTCGGGATGAATGTAGGTGAGTGGATGAATCATTATTTCTTTTCTTTTCTTACAAGTTGAGCTACCAATTCTGCTTCTGTTACGAGTTTATTGCCAACATATGCAGTTCCTTTCATTTCGAATATCCCGCGTCTTACCGGGCTGGATAGTTCCATATTGATAACCAATGTATCGCCCGGAACAACTTTTTGTTTGAATTTTACTTTATCCATTTTCAGGAAGTAAGTATCATAATTTTCAGGATCAGAATAGCTGTTTAATGCTAAAATTCCACCGACTTGTGCCATAGCTTCAATTTGCAAAACACCTGGCATTACCGGATTTCCCGGGAAATGACCTGTGAAGAATTGCTCATTCATAGTGACATTTTTTATTCCGACCACGTGCCGGTCAGACATCTCAATAATCTTGTCTACCAGCAGGAATGGATATTTATGCGGCAATATTTTTTCAATCTGGTTGATATCATAAACCGGAGGAACAGTCGGGTTATAAGTTGGAACACCAGCCAGGTGTTTGTTCGATTTGATGTATTGCTTGATTTTCTTCGCAAATTCAACATTGGAAGCATGTCCTGGTCTGCTTGCAATGATATGTGCGTTGATAGGAAAACCGACCAAAGCAAGATCACCCACAACATCCAATAT
>DLGS01000029.1:0-1265 GCA_002482815.1 Bacteroidetes bacterium UBA7688 | reverse complement strand
CACTGGCCGGTTCGTTTGGAAATTTCATCTGAAGATTATTCAGAATTCCTTCCTGCTTCACCTCTATATTATCTTTTTTGAAAACTTTTGCCAGATGGTTCAGTTCTTCCTGTGTTACAGGTTTGTCTACCACAACGATGGCGTTGCTGAGATCGCCACCTTTTATCAGGTTGTTTTCCAGCAAATATTCCACCTCGTGCAGAAAGCAGAAAGTGCGGCAACTGCCAATTTCATTCTTGAAATCTGCGATGTTTTTCAGGCTCGCATGTTGGGTTCCCAAAATAGGTGAGTTGAAATCAATCATTGTTGTGATTTGGTAATCCTGTGATGGAATGGCCAGCATATCCACATTTTTTACCGGATCGTAATAATGGATATTGCTATCCAGTGTAAAAACGATTCTTTTTGCTTCCTGTTCCATTACACCAACACTGTCAATGGCTTCAATAAATTCGCGGCTGCTGCCATCCAGAATCGGTACTTCAGGTGCATCAATTTCAATCAGTGCATTGTCAATTCGGCATCCTACAAGGGCTGCCAGTAAATGTTCAATCGTGCTGATGCGTGCTCCGTTTTGTTCAATTGTGGTTCCTCTGGAGGTGTCTACAACAAGGTCTGCATCGGCTTTTACGATAGGTTGTTCCGGAAGGTCTATTCGTTGAAACCTGTATCCGAAACCTGCATTTGCCGGCTTAATGGTAATTTTTACATTAGCGCCGGTGTGCAGTCCAACCCCCGAAAGGCTAACAGGTTCTTTTATTGTATGTTGATTCGTAGAAGATTGATTGTTCAAGTGCAAGAAATTTTGTCTTCGAATAAATAAGTAATGTTTATTTTCCTTTTAAAATTGTTTCGGATAATGTTGCAACCAATTTTTCCAGATCCTGAATTTTTTGTTGCATTTCAGGCAAATGTCTGAAAATTGCCTGACTTTTTAGTGTGCTTTTATAATCAAATGCCGGAGTGCCGTTTAAAACTGTATTTGGGGTATTAACCGATTTTGATAAACCGCTTTGTGCATTAATGTTTGTTTTGTCCGCAATATGCAAATGACCGATAATACCAACCTGGCCACCTATCATACAATTTTTGCCGATTTTAGTGCTTCCTGCAATCCCGGTTTGAGCTGCAATAACAGTGCTTTCACCAATTTCAACATTATGGGCTATTTGAATCAGGTTGTCCAGTTTTACACCTTTTTTTATAATGGTAGTCCCCATCGTAGCCCTGTCAACAGTGCTGTTGGCACCAATTTCAACATCTTC
>DLGS01000181.1:5206-7468 GCA_002482815.1 Bacteroidetes bacterium UBA7688 | reverse complement strand
AAAATGGAAAGGATGGCTGGATACTTCAACTGGATGAGAACTTTGACGTGATCAATAATGTCTCTGGCCAATTGGCCGGTCCTGGGGACGATGAATTAAGTCAAATTATATGGGATAAGAAAAATAACCGAGGTATTATTTTAGGTGTAAGGAAATCAAATCCTGCAGGTGACCTATGGCTGATTTCAGTGCATACGCGTAAAACACTTATAATCGATCAAAACTATTCGGCTGGTGAAGGTCTTGCTTCAAATGTCATGGGGCTTGAAATTAGCCGTGAGGGTCAAATATGGGCATACGGGAATACAAGAAACTCTGATAAAAGCAATAAAGGGGACTTATGGTATATGCAAATAGACAATAATGCGCTCATTTGCAAAATAAAAACCATACCAACCAGATTTCCGGAAACTGTCATTTCTGGCTATGTTTCCCCAGAAAACATTCTATTGCTGTCAGGCTGCGTTGAAAAATTCGGCTCACAATACGCCTGGGCGACTAAGATCGACCCGCTTTTTGAGACGCCGATCGATATTACCTTGGAAAAAGATCATCTTGGGGATGAGACAATCCTCGCCATCTCCTCGGATATCCTTAGTCGTATTTATGCCATCGCCCGAAAACCAGAAGGAACATATCTGCTGGATCTGGATAAAGACTTATCAGAGCTTGGCCAGATGGAAATCACGCCTAACGGCAAACTGGAAGGAATCAGACTGAGAAGAATTTACAGCAATTATTTTATTTGCGCAGGTACTGACCAATCGGGTAAACGCCCGGGAATCAGGTTGATTAAAACCATATTTAAGCAAGGATTTGCGATAAAAAAAGGTCTGGAATTACAATGTATCAATCCTCGGCTCGAGAGTAATGACGGTAATGAAATGCTTACTTCCGGGGAATATGGGTCAATTAGTTTTTCAGTGCAAAATAACGGGGATGATTTTTTCCCCGGAGGAAAATTTACTGTCACTCAAGAAGATCCGGAAGTAAAGGGAATCACTGTTACTTCCGGCGCTGATGGCTATTTGGAGTATATTGCAGGAAAAAGCACAAGCGCCCCTCTAACTATCGGTGTTAAAGCAACCGGGCGGGTGGAGCAAGGGCAAATCAACCTTTTCTTTAACGTAGAAGGCTCCGGTGTTACATGTAAACTGCCGATTCAAATAGGTGAACAAAAGGCTGGCACCTCCTACACTTATAATAGCCCAATAATCACTGATGCAAAAACAAGAGAAGTACCGCTAACAGAAAAAAATGTAGAATTAAAAGTTGTCATCAGAACAAATAATCCCAACCTTAAAAAGGAGCATCTAAAAATAAAACTGGATGATCTGGAAGTTAGTAACAACAAATCCGGTGATAAACTGGAGGGAGGACATTTTGAGAATGGACAATATGAGTTCAGGTTTGAATATTTTCTGAGAAACATTCCTGAAGGAAGGCATAAATTATATATCTATTCAGAAGAGGACAATACATCATCCGACCCTATTTATGTGGTAAATAATGGTATTCGGCCTAACCTGCATATTGTTTCAATTGGTCCATCTTATGAAAATTTGACATACACTGTTAAAGATGCAAGGGATATTGCTAAAGCATTATATAAAGAAAAGGATACCGGGTACTTCGCAAATGTATTTCTAGATACATTAACTGGCCAGCAAGCAACCGCTAACAACATCAATAGGCTATTGGCCAAACTGGCGAACCGTGCAGGAGAAATATATAATGGAATGGACAAAATCAAAAAAAATGATTATCTGATATTTTTCTATTCAGGACACGGCATGAAGGTGGGAGACCGATTTTGTTTACAACCAGCAGACTACGATCGTTCAATGGAGTTAGCCACTGTAGTTGATTATAAAGAAATCATACATAAATATTTCGAAAATATTGGTTGCAAGGTTATTATTCTGATTGATGCATGCCTTAGTGGTGCTGCATCGAAATCAGGTAATGGTACGGAATTAGGTGAATTGATTATTCGGGCCAATGAGACTGCTCCTGGTATTGCATCTATTAGTTCATGTAGCGAAAATGAGTTGTCATATGAATATAATATCCCTAATGGAAAAGGGAATGGTGTTTTTACAAAAGCATTGCTTGAGGCTTTCAATTTTGAAAAAACTAAAATGCTTGATGGCTCCAGTCTAACTGTTGATTATGATCTCGATGTGGATAATGGATCAAACAAACGTGTAATCACTATTGGATCACTCGAAGATTTCCTGAAACAACGTGTGCCGGATATCC
>DLGS01000181.1:2538-5189 GCA_002482815.1 Bacteroidetes bacterium UBA7688 | reverse complement strand
AAGGAGTAATGACACAGAATCCTAAAATTACCATTTATGATTTGCCTAAAACACTCCCTATTTACATTTCTAACAACTAAAAATATGAAACCAACTTTAGTAACCGCCCTTTTGACCATCTACGCTTTTTCGCAGATCAATGCACAGCAATCCCCATATCTGCGCTTTTTCCAACAAAACTGGCAGTTTGTGAATCCGGCCGCTATGGACCGTCACATGATGCGTAAGCCTGAAAAAGACTATTATATTACCAATCTTCAAGTTCGGCAACAATGGGTAGGATTTGAAGGCGCTCCAATTACTGCCTTTGCATCCTGGGAACGGAAGCCAAAGATCAGCGGTGAAAGTTCATGGGGAGGGCCCAAGTTTGGTTTTTCTGGATATTTTGATAAAACTGATGCCTTTCGTACATTAGGAGTGCAGGGCAATTATTCATATATGATACAACTCCCTAATTCAAAAAACCTTTTCCATCTGGGTATCAATTTCGGAATTCAAAATATTGGGCTGAACACCAGCGAAATTCTACCGACGCTGGAAGACCCTACCGATGAAAGCATCGTTAATTTCCAGAACAGAACACTCATTGAAACCAGCCCAGGCATAATGTACAGGGCGTCCCGAAAATACTATTTAGGTTTATCCGTTCCGCAGGCGGTCCGCGCATTTGCCTGGAAACAAAATGGCGAAAGCGGCCTGTATGGCAAACCATTTCAACAGATTTGTTTCATCGGCGGCGGATATATCCACTTGAGTGACGCTGAATACTATAACTCGACGGAAGGGCAGGATGCCGTAAACGAAACAGATGCAAAATTCACCCTCGAACCATCTTTATTATTGCGGGTTATGCCCGATATCCGGTATATCAATTTACTCGGAAAATCTTCGCCTATCTCTTTCGATGCCAATGTCAGAATGTATGGTTTTGACAAATTCTGGGGTGGACTGGGTTACAGCAGTAGTGGAAACGCATCCATTGAATTGGGAATGAATATGAAAACCGACAGAAACGGGAAAACTGGGTACAGATTCGGCCTCACAAGTAGTTTCCCTTTCCTAGGTCGAAATCCGGGACTGGGTACTAGCTTTGAATTATTTGGAAGTTACTTTTTCAGTTATCCGCAGTAATTTTTTGCGAAAAACCAGTCTGCTAACTATCAAAAAAACAACTGTGCACAGTAGATAAACATATCCCATCAATGAGCACTTATCTGCACTCAATGTGCCCCATGTAGTAAATCCCGCCCAGTAATACGGGTGGGCTTTATTACGGTGTTTACGGATAAATTCTCTTTTAGCAAGAGACATAGCCTGCGCAGGATCATCATTTTCGGATAAATATTCAAAGAATGAAGTTATAAGATAAGGAGACGAGGCATCATCTACCGTCCATAACGAAGCTACTACATTCCTTACCCCAGCATACATGAAGGCATGTGCCATACTGAGCATACCTTCTCCTCTATACAGCCGCCCACCTGCCGAATGACAAGCGCTGATTACTACCAAATCAGCCTTTGCTTTCAATTGGCAGATTTCAGAAACATACAGCCGTTCATAATCACTGGTATCAGAACTTCGACTGAATGCCAGGAAGGAAAATTCCGGATGTCGATTATTCAGCATACCATGCGTAGACAACAATAGCATTTTGTGTTGTTCAGCTTCCCGCAGAAAAGTAGATTTTGAAGCCGCATCACCAGTAAATACGGCTCCACCAACGACTTTTTGCACAGCATTTACTTCCTTATCATTATTCTCCAGAGAGTCAAGTTTGGTTTGATTGTGAAACACAGGTGCAAAGCCAGATAACGATGCCATCGACAAATTAGGTATCATCTCATTTTGCCATAAAGCGCCAGCAGACGGCGCATAAAGCACCGAGAAATCATCATTTAAGTAACGATTCAGCCAGTGTTTCTCAGGGTCATTGGAAGATTGGCTGATCAATGCCTCAAATGGCAGATAACATAATAAATTATCAGGGATGATCAAGAGAGTTTGGCTTTCATCTGCACTGATATCCCCCAATAGTAGTTTATATAAAAAATTTGATGAATTAGCACAAATTCGGTGTATACTGTCCGCTTCCAGAGATGGAATCAGGGTTGGCGATTGCCTATAATACTCCCATAATCTGTGAATGCACTCAGAAACACTATCTGTAGAAGGGATCGTCTTTACAGAAAAACTATCCCTTCTGAGCACAAACAAAACAATTTGTTCATCTGTCCATTGAAATTCTATTAAAATCTGATTATCTTTTAAGCGTTGTCTGATTTCGTTGATGGATAGTATATTATTTTGGTAAACAGATTGATAAAAAGCAGGAAGGTGCTTTTCTATGTCTTTTTTCAACCTGGCTTGTTGCTGTAACAGACGGCCCAGATTCTCTTTATTGGCTAAAGGGAATGTATGGCCGGTATTTTGCAATTCAAATTGTTGCTTCTGAATTTCAGTAATTGCTGTTTCAACCTGGTTAAGTTCTTTTTCCAAATCAGGCATACCTGCATAAAATGAACTCAGTGTGGCACGTCTTAAAAAATTATTTTTATATTTCTCTGCCCGGACAAACGCATATTCGTTGTATATGGTGTTTTTACCAGCCATCTTCAGGCAAATATCAACTGCAAGGTTAAAAGGTTCGC
>DLGS01000181.1:0-2513 GCA_002482815.1 Bacteroidetes bacterium UBA7688 | reverse complement strand
TTAGATTGTCCTGAATTTCAATTATTCCAGGATTACTTTGCGACAATTGTTTAAGCGATTCAGTTAATGCAATCGCAGCATCAGTGAATGCCAAAGCCTGTTCTCCACCTGTTGGATCGCCAGATTTATACCAGATTCGAGCCAAGGCAGTAAATGCTAAAGCGGATTCTTCAGGGAATGCATTTTTAAAAGGGCCAGTAGCACCCGTACATTGTAATGCCTGTTGGTAAACCTTTTCGGCATCAGTGAATAAATGCTTATTTTCCAGCAACTTACCCAGACGGAAAAGCACTGGAAATGCCTCCGGACTGCCAGGCTTGGCTTTTTTTAACAAGCTGCGGAAAAGAATTTCAGCATCATGTTCTGCTCCGGATAACATCATACAATATCCCAACCGGCTCCCTGCTTTCAATTGTCCGCTCAGGTCTTGCAATATTTCAAAATCTTTAATGGCGCTCTGATAGTAATGCGTAGCGGCTTCATACTTCCCGCTGTTCATGAGACAGCCTCCAAGATTGCTGAATGTGGCCGCCCTTGCATTTCTTTCAGCCGGAGATGTGCCATTCAGCAATATATTCACAACACGTCGAAAGGTTTCAATAGCTGTCTCTATGTTATCGCGGCCAAAATCAACAAGCCCCATACTGTTCAAAACGCCAGCCATGTCAAAAGAATCTTCTTCAAAAAGTTGAGCAGCCTGTTGATAATATCCCATGGCCGTTTCCAAATCACCTATTCCCAAAAAAACATCTCCTGCGTTTTTAAGGCAGTGCCCCAATTTGACAGGCTTTACCTGCGAAAGCCCAAAAAACAAATCAAGTGCCCGACGGAGTTCACCGATAGCCTCCCCAAAACGCCCAATATCTGCCAGACAAACTCCTCTTTTTTCCAAAACAACTGCCAGTTTTTCAGCATTTTTTCCAGGTTGGATCTCACATAATTCTTTTGCCTTATCCAGGCAGATCAATGCAGAGTCTGAAACCGCCTTATCCTGATATAAATTCGCTAATGCCAGATAGGTATTGACAGCAGCAGGGTTATTGTTTCCGAAACAGGCAAGCGCCTCCCTGAACATTTCCGATGCTTTTTCTTTTCTGCTTGTTCGCAGATAAAGATTTCCCAGGCTTTCCTCCGTCGTGCCGTCGTTTTGGTTTGGATACCGAAGTTTTATTTTTAAACATAATAATAGCCATTTTTCAGCATCAGGATATTCACCTTGCAAAAGATAACAATTACCCAAATTGTAGCAACTATATGCCGCCTCTATTGAATTGGGGCCGTTTTGCCTTGAACGGATAGTTAATGCTTGCTTATGGCAGTCAATGGCTTGCTCCAATTCCCGCGATTGTAAAAAAGCACTACCCTTAACCGACCATGCCTTCGCCGCTATTAGTTGTTGCTCTTTTTTGTGAATACGGGAAAAATATCGGATCACCTCACTACACTTATCTGATACTTCAGCGTATTGACTTTGTTGAATCTTATCTGAAAGCGAGTCCAGATAACTTATAGCCATATCTGGTTGTTGCCAGTATTGCTGAGCAAAAATGGTATCACAAAAGCAACAAAACAAGAAGAATACGAATAATTTCATACAAGGTTTAAACGAGCTTTTATATCTTTGCCCAAACTAATATGATAAAAATTGCCGGTTACAGGGTACCGGTGTATATTAATTTCCACTAAGGTATGAAGATTGTCACAATGACAGGTAAAGAATTCGCAGACGCCATTTTGAGCGGCGATATGAACCGCAGAAACCTGGCGATAAAAACACTCTATAAAAGCACATCAGTCAGAGGCGCAATTTATAACTGGGTTAAACAATACAACCTGGTAAAAATGACACCAGAAGATGTACTGCAAGAGGGGGTAATTCTGCTTGATGCACTCGTGAGGGAAGGCAAATTCAGGGAAGAAAGCAAACCAGAAACCTTTCTGCTTGGTATCTGCAAAAACCTGATTCGCGATAGCAGGAAAAAAGTAGATCGTATCCAGTTGAAAGAAACCTTTACCGACAGCGAAATGGACTCCGGCGAAACAGCCTCTGATACCATGGAAATGATTGAATTGCAGGCAGAAGAAGAAACCCGGGATCAAGCCCTCCGCAAAGCGATAGCAGCACTTACAGAAGGTTGCAGGGAAGTACTGCGTTTATACTATCTGGAACAAAAAAATATGGCCCAGGTAGCAGAAGACCGGGGCTTGGCGAATGCGAATCAGGCCAAAAAAGCGGTAGATCGCTGCCGACAATCGCTTCGCGAAAAACTCGGAATTGCCGCCTGATTTTGTGTATTGATTAATCTTCATTCATCCGATTATTCATCAGCGGTAATACTGCTCAATTCGAAAAAACATGAACAATTTTGACAACATAGAATCATACCTCCTGAACCAGTTGGGGCCAACAGAAAAAGCCGCTTTTGAAAAGGAAATTGCTGCTGATAAAAACCTGGCAGATGCTGTGGAAAACCAACGCCTCGAACTCCGGGCAATGGAACTGGCGGTACGGG
>DLGS01000430.1 GCA_002482815.1 Bacteroidetes bacterium UBA7688 | reverse complement strand
GCTGGTAAATCTGCTGGTAAATAATAAGACTTTAAGAAGTTGAGTGTTTGAAAAAGCACTCAACTTACTTTAATAAATAATCATCACATCGGTAGCTCGGTTTTTTCGAAGCCCGTAAAATAAAAAGTAAATACAATGTCATTAGATAATAAAGTAGTTCGTCGCCAAAAGTTACGCTGGCGCATCCGTACCAAAATCAGCGGTACAGCTCAAAAGCCTCGTTTGTCTGTATTTCGCAGCAATAACGATATCTACGCACAAATGATTGATGATACAACAGGAACTACCTTGGTTTCAGCAAGCTCCCGTCAAAAAGGTGTTACTGCAACTGCCGGTAATAAAGTTGAAAAATCTATCCTTGTTGGTAAAGAACTTGCTACAAAAGCAAAAGCTTTAGGTATTGATACCTGCGTTTTTGATCGCGGTGGATATTTGTATCACGGACGTGTGAAAGCAGTAGCTGACGGAGCACGTGAAGGTGGTTTGGTGTTCTAATTTTAATCTTAATACGATGTTTGCGAAGCAACAAAATATTGCTTCACTACAATCAAAATAATAAACAAAGAAATGTCTAAGACACAATTAACTCGAGTAAAAGCTGGTGAATTGGAACTGCACGAGAAAGTAGTATCAATCAACCGTGTTGTGAAAACAACTAGTGGAGGTCGTACATTCAGCTTCTCTGCATTGGTAGTGGTAGGAAATGGTAACGGTATCGTTGGCCAGGGAATGGGTAAAGCAAAAGAAGTTCAGGAAGCAATCACTAAAGGTATCGATGATGCTAAAAAGAACCTGATTAAAGTTCCGATTATGCGTGGTACTATTCCTCACGAACAATCTGCTAAAGAAGGCGCGGCAAAAGTAATGATCCGCCCGGCAGCTGCGGGTACCGGTGTTATCGCTGGTGGTAGCATGCGTGCTGTTCTGGAAGCTGTTGGTATCACCGACATTCTTTCTAAATCTCTTGGTTCTGCCAACCCACAAAACGTGGTGAAAGCTACTGTAGTTGCTTTAAGCAAATTGCGTGAACCAATTGCTGTTGCTAAACAACGCAATGTAAGCTTGAAAAAAGTATTTAACGGATAGGATTTTGTAAGCCATTGGCAAACTCAATCATAAACAAAATTTTTATGTCAAAAATTAAAGTAACACAAGTAAAAAGCGGTATTGATCGTCCTGAGTTTCAGAAACGCACTCTTATTGCTTTAGGACTTAAGAAAATGCATAAGTCTGTAGAAGTGGAAGCTACTCCATCTATTTTGGGTATGGTTCGTGCCGTAAACCATCTGGTAAAAGTAGAAGAAGTTAAATAGTATTTTTTTAATCGATTTGCGAGCGGTTTTACATTCCGCGCAAGTTTCAAAACTGTAACAAATGCAATTACACAATTTAAAACCAGCCGAAGGTTCAGTACACAAAACTAAACGTGTTGGACGTGGTGAAGGTAGCGGTGGTACAACTGCCGGTAAAGGTAACAAAGGACAACAATCCCGTACAGGTTACCAAAGCAAAAGAGGTCACGAAGGTGGTCAGATGCCAATCCAGCGCCGTATGCCAAAACGTGGTTTCAAGAATATGTTCCGTGTTGAATATACTGTATTCAATCTTGGTCAGCTAGATACCATCATTTCTAAATATGAAATGGACGAATTCAACCTCGACAATTTGTATGTTAATGGTTTAATCAACAAAACTGCTCTTGTAAAAATATTGGGCAATGGCGAAATGAGCAAAACCAACCTCAAATTTGTTGTCAATGCAATCAGCGAAAAAGCTAAAGCAGCAATTGAATCCGCCGGCGGCACTGTTGAAATTCTATAATATTTATTCTTTCAAAAAGACGCATTTGTAAAAGTGCGTCTTTTGTCGTTTATTCGCACTTTATTTTTATTTGCTGCATCACCATATTTATTCTGAAATCCTGTGAAGAAATTTATCGAAACGCTTAAAAATATCTGGAGTATCGAAGAACTCCGCAAGCGTATACTATTTACCCTCACGCTTATCCTTGTATATCGCGTAGGTTGTTACATTACTCTGCCTGGTATCAATCCGGTAATCCTCGACCAAAGTTCCGGCAGCGGACCTGATGGTTTGTTAGGTCTTTTTAACGCCTTTGCTGGTGGTGCATTTAGCCGTGCCTCAATTTTTGCTTTGGGTGTTATGCCTTATATCTCTGCTTCTATTTTTATGCAGTTGGCTGGTATTGTTATCCCTCAGGTAGCAAAACTTCAAAAAGAAGAAAGTGGTCGTCGTACTGTCAATCAATATACACGTTACTTAACGGTTGTGGTTACTATTTTCCAGGCGAGTGCTTATGTTGCTTATTTACGCGGACCTGAGTTTTCTCAGGCTCTCATTCCTGAATTCAGTCCTTTCCTTTTCTGGTTCACAACTGTAGTTGTACTTACAGCAGGTACGCTTTTTGTAATGTGGCTTGGAGAAAAAATTACTGACAAAGGAATTGGTAACGGTATTTCTATCATTATCATGGTTGGTATCCTTGCCCGCCTTCCGGAGTCTATTCTTCAGGAATTCACTTCATTGAATAGTGGTGGTGCCGGTGGAATGTTGAAATTCCTTGCTGAGATCTTTGCATTCATCGCTGTAATTGTTGGTATTATCCTTCTTACTCAGGGTGTGCGTAAAATTCCTTTGAACTATGCCCGTCGTATCATTGGCAGTACAAACGCTGCCAAAGAAGTAGCTGGTGGTGCACGTGATTTCATTCCTTTGAAAGTTAACTCTTCAGGTGTAATGCCAATCATCTTTGCTCAGGCAATTTTGTTTATCCCAGGTACAATCAGTGGCTTTGCCAATATGACTCAGGAAGGTGCCACCAGTCAGTTTATGCGTTCGCTTTCTGACCCTACATCTTTCTGGCACAATTTCATTTATGCAATCCTTGTTATCGCCTTCACTTATTTCTACACGGCTTTGATTTTTAATCCGACTGAAATGGCAGACAACCTGAAACGCAACAACAGTTTCATTCCGGGTATCAAGCCAGGTGAACCAACAGCCAACTTCATCGCAACCATTATGGATCGTATTACTTTACCAGGTGCAGTTTTCTTAGCACTTGCCGGTATTCTTCCAGGTATTGCCGGTATGTTTGGTATTACCAGCGGTTTTGCCAGTTTCTTTGGTGGAACTTCAATGTTGATTGGTGTGGGTGTTATTCTAGATACTTTACAACAAATAGAAAGCCATCTTTTGATGCGTCATTATGATGGTATGATGAAAACAGGCAGAATAATGGGCCGCACAACTGCTGCTCCGATTGCCGAATAATATGAATAATTAAAATTACCGATGATACATATCAAAAGTAAAGAAGAAATAGAAATACAAAGAAAAAGCGCCTTAATGGTAAGTGCCACCTTGACAGAGGTGGCAACTTTTTTGAAACCAGGTATCACCACTTTGTCTATTGATAAAATGGCTGAAACTTTTATCCGTGATAATGGAGGCGTCCCTTCATTTAAAGGGTATGGTCCGAAAAACAATGCTTTCCCATTTTCACTTTGTATTAGCGTAAACGAAGCGGTTGTTCACGGATTTCCGGGAGCTTATGAGCTAAGGGATGGAGATATTATCTCTGTCGATTGCGGTGTCTATATGAACGGATTTCATGGCGATTCGGCTTATACTTTTGCTATTGGCGAAGTGGCTCCTGAAATTCTCAAATTGCTTCGCATAACGAAAGAGTCTGTTTATAAAGGCGTAGCTCAGGCAGCAGATGGCAATCGTGTCGGAGACATTTCTTATGCTATCGAAAACTTTACAAATGGCCAGCACGGCTATGGTATTGTGCGCGAATTGGTTGGACATGGTGTTGGAAAGCACTTGCATGAAGACCCTCAAGTGCCTAATTATGGTCGCCGCGGAGATGGAAAACGCCTCAAGGAAAATATGGTAATTGCTATTGAACCAATGATTAACCTTGGAACACGCAATATTAACCAGGCTGATGATGGCTGGACCATTACCACTGCAGATGGAAAAGCATCCGCTCATTTTGAGCATACCACCTGGGTGCGCAAAGGTAAAGGTGAACCGCTTTCATCCTTTGAGGGTATTGAAGCTGCAGAAAGAGCGAATAGTGCTTTGAATTCGGCGCATTATACTGCGTGATTCTTCTGTTATAATTTATTGTTTTTCAAAGCGATCCCTTGGGTCGCTTTTTTCATATTTTCCTTTAGAATAGTCAATTCACAATATGAAATCTATTATCTTTATACATTATTCAAATTCTTGTGATGAAATCTATCCTGATACCCTCTTTTGTATTATTTTTTAGTTTTTTTTCCCGTGCACAAACTCCTGTTGTCTCAATTGAAATTCAAGGACATCCTGTAAATTCAAATAATTACTATAAAATTACTGCAGAATTGGATGCCTATTGGGAACTCAATCCTTTAAAAAACGTAAAAGGCTCGGGTTTTAAACCTTATCAGCGATGGAAGGAATACTGGAAGAACTATTTGCATTCAGATGGCACCTTAATGACATCTGATGAAATAACGAAACAATTCAGACAATCCAGACAATCTTTCAGGTCAATTACTACAGGCAAAACCACCGCCACTGACAAAAGTGACTGGCAGCCTTTAGGCCCTTTCAGTCATAAAAACAAAGGCTCCTGGAGTTCGGGCCAGGGACGTGTTAATATCTCTATTGTTGATCCGGGGAATCCGAACACAATATTTGTAGGAAGCCCCAATGGTGGTTTATGGAAAAGTACTGATCATGGTTCCTCCTGGATTAATCTTACAGACACCCTGCCGACAATTGGCATTTCCGGTATAGCGGTTGA
>DLGS01000105.1 GCA_002482815.1 Bacteroidetes bacterium UBA7688 | reverse complement strand
GCTGACACAAAAAGTCTGGAAGAAAAACTAAGCTTTTAATTCAAAAAACAGATTATCGCAGGGCGGAGATTGGTGAAAACCGGTATCCGCCCTGTTGTTTGAGTGGAAAAGGATGTTTTATTTCCGCTCAGGACAGGAAACTGCCATAGGGTTGTCAGTGAAGATGATTTCCTTTGTATCCTCAAATTAAACGGCAATGGCAAAAACGGATTTAGGCAAACAATACAAAGCGTATTATACCGCAAAAAACAAACCCGAATTAGTGAACATCGAAGCTGCACGCTTTTTATCTATCTGTGGCAAAGGCGATCCTTCCGGTGCTGCATTTGCCGACAATTTGCAGGCATTATATTCAACAGCGTATACCCTGAAATTTGCCTGCAAGGCACTGAACCAGGACTTTGTGGCAGCCAAACTGGAAGGCCTGTGGAGTTTCGACGAATCAAAATACAAAAGCCTGTCTATGGAAGAAGCCCCAGGGAGTGTGCCCCGCAGCGAATGGGATTACCGGATGATGATCAGAATGCCTGACTTTGTCACACAGGAAATGCTCCAAAATGCCATCGAAACAGTTGTCAACAAAAAGCAAATCGTGCTGGCAAAAGAGCTGGTGTTTTTTGAAATGGCAGAAGGCAAATGTGTTCGAATGCTCCACACCGGCCCCTTTGCAAACGAACCGGAAACCTTAAAGCAAATGCTCGCTTTTATCCGTGCGAATGACTTCAAAAAAAACGGTCTGCACCACGAAATTTATTTATCCGATTTCAGAAAAACACCTCCTGAAAAATTAAAAACAATATTGAGAGAACCTGTAGTGTAGAATGGACCGGACTCCTTAGCGCAATCCGAATTTTGTCCATTGGATAATCATAAAAATGGAAAGCTCTTTTTTTTCAGGTTCCGAAAATTCAGAAGTGTAGAGCAAAGTGTTTGGATTAAAAAACTGAGGATGGCAATCTTTGCCCACAGCAACCACTCCTTCATAAATACTGAAACCATCAAAACCAAAAGTATCCATCTCTCTACCGGAACATTCGAACCTAAAACCCTTTTCGGTTTTTATCATTGGTAAAGATAGCCTCATTCCTGCTGCGTCAAGGATTTAACTTTCCTATTTCCTTTTAAAATGAAGGATATACTCATAGCTGGAATCTATACTTATCGTGCCTTTCCATTTATAATAAATATCCAGCGCATCACCGGAGAGCGTGTAGACTGTAAAATCGTTTGATGTATCCTTGTCTCTTTTGATATACATCTTCAGCGAGTCGCCTGTGGTGCTGAAGGTGCCGCCCCCGGTATTCTCTTTTCTTTTTGCCGAAAAAGAAGAATCGCTGTTGAAAGTGAGGGTTTGCTCGCCGTCAGGCAGATTGACAGAAGTATCTTTGTACAGATTGCCTTTATAATAAGCCCTGTATTGGGTGTTCCGGTTGGTCCAGTTGCCGATGATGGACTGATTGCCACTACCGCCATCCTTATCCTTTTCTTTCTTACAGGAAGATAAAATCTGCAGCGCAATCAGCACCGGAAGTAGTATCAGCAGTATCTTTTTCATAAAACATTGGTTTTGGTAGGGTCAAAATTAGATTAAAACCTGAAGCAGAAGCAGGAAAGGCACGCGGGACCGGGACGATTTAGGATAATGGCAGGGTTTGGTTTTCATTTTATAAAAGTACAACCCCGCGCTGATGCAACCCGACCGCACACGCTATTTTCACGCAAAGCCGCAAAGAACCGCATAGGCGCAAAGAATTTTATAGCCAAACCGCAACCTCACTACATGCTGTCATCCCGACAGCGGAGGGATCTCTACATGCCGCACACGCTATTTTCACGCCTGCCGGCAGGCAGGCGCAACGAACCGCAAGGGCGCAAAGGACGTTAAAACCAAACCAGCACGACATGTCTCATTCCGACACAATTGATGATAAATCGGAAACTTTTTCACAAAACTTACGACCGAGGGTCAAGCAATTTTCTTTCCACTTTTTTCTTGGCAAAAAAGTGGAGAAAAAACCCAAGTCCAAAACAATGCGGGTGCTGCGCAACACTCTTCTGGTGGCTTGCCACAAGCGTTGTTTTTCAATGTTCCGCTTCGCTACACTTAGAAAAATGGCTTCTGCAGAAGAGCTCCCGCTAAGTTTTGGACACAGCTCTGGAACGAAAATTTCCCGCAAAGAAGTCCCGCCATACTGATGTCATCGCTGCCTGCCGGCAGGAAGGAATCTCTACATGAAACCGCAACCCCACGGACAATTGTTGTATGTTGTGGAGAGAATTGATTTCAAGCATTTACAAGTGTTTAAAATTGCTCCTCAGCAATACCAAATACGCAATCAACTACATTTGATTTTTAATCAATTATTTTACAAACATGCCAAGTAATAAGTTAGCTGTCATTGTAGAGCGACACAGAAACAGAAACAGAAACAAAAAACAAAATCAATTAAATGATAGAAACGGCAAGACTAATTCTAAAACCACTGACATACGACCAGTTAGTAAAATACACTAAATGCGACAATTCATTGGAAGCTGAACTGAATTTGAATGAAACTTCAAGAACAATTTCTCCGGAACTAAAAGAAGCATTTGAACAAACAATTTTACCAAACGTAGCGGATACAACAAAAAACTATTTGTATTCGACACTTTGGACAGCCATTTTTAAAGCTGAAAACAAAATGATTGGCGACTTATGTATAGTTGGAGAACCAAACGCAGACGGAGCAATAGAAATTGGTTATGGAACTTATGACGAGTTTCAAGGAAATGGATTTATGACAGAAATCGTAGGCGGAATTATTGAATGGGCGAAAGCACAACAAATCGTAAAAGCAATAATTGCTTCGACAGACAAAGTAAATACGGCCTCATTCAAAGTGCTTGAAAAAAATAATTTTAATAAAAGTGGAGAAACAGAAACGTTGATTAATTGGAAATTAGAAGTAAATAAAGAAACAATTGATTGACAAGAAAAACAAGGAACCGCTAAGAAGCGTTTGGCAATATGGCGGTTCAGCGCTCCACAGACGCATTTATGGTAAATCAAAGTTAGGTTCTCCGCATCAACATTTGTGGTAAAATAACGCCCATCGCAAATCTGCAAAACGCTAGCTTTAACCCCAAAGAGAAAACGTAATGAATCAAGCATCAGAAATATTAAACCAACTTGACCAATGTAATTCGGATTACACTTTTCCAATGTTGGACAACGGCTATGTTTATCTGGCGGGCACAAAGCTATCGGCTTACCGTGATGAGAAACTCTGGGTTATTTTAATTGAAGTTATTGGATTTAATTATCGTGGAGGTGGACATAATGGAATATCCAATTGTCTGCATATCTATGGCAATTGTCTAAGCTATCCTCCCGGAACTGCAAATGAAAATTTCCTGACCTTAACTGATAACGCCAATGATAGTAACACATTTGACGATGAAGAAGATTTTTACTTAAATCCCCACTGTTCAAGCTTTCGATTGCGAAATGAAGTTTTACCCATAATTCATGACAGGCAAAAATATAAGTCTTTGGGAATCGAACCTGAAGACGAAACGAGCATTAATGCTTTTGAATTTCTTCGTCTGCTCGATGCATTGTACCATGACAAATTAGTAGCAACCGAAAAAGAAATACGTGAACGAATTCCTGCTGACATTCCAAAAATCATTGAACTAGATGAATGGTTTCATCCAGACGTTATAAATGGCAAATTGCCAAGTGAAAACGAAACCTTCAAGCAAATATCTCTGACATTAGAGACAGGAAATATTGAATACTTCAGACCAACTCAAAAACCTAATACAAATTGGAGAAACTGGCCAGACGGAGGAACACTTTAGCGAAAAGCAAATAGCCTACCCCGCTATTCGGTATATTGCGAAGGGCATACTGAAATACAGATAATCCGTATTGCCATCAGCGTATTATTTGCAGATAGTCTTGCTGCAAAGAGCATTCGCCATTACACAACAAGAGTGAAAAATAAAGACGGTAGTTTTGTATCTGCGGACAAAACTTTGACAAAAAATGGAGCACAACGCGAACTTAAAAGAAATCGCTATACTTTTTCTGAAACTGGGTGTTATTGGTTTTGGTGGTCCTGCTGCACACATTGCTATGATGCAGGAGGAAGTGGTTACCAAAAGAAAATGGCTGTCTGAACAACATTTTTTGGACTTGATTGGTGCAACCAACTTGATTCCCGGACCCAATAGTACCGAAATGGCCATTCATATCGGACACGAAAAAGGCGGTTGGAAAGGTCTGCTAATTGCAGGTCTTTGTTTCATTTTACCGGCCGTTTTGATAACCGGATTTTTTGCTTATCTCTACAAACAATACGGACAAGTTCCCGAAGTACAACCTTTTATTTACGGAATAAAGCCAGCCATTATCGCCATTATTCTGGGAGCAATTTTCCCACTGGCAAAAAAGTCGCTAAAATCGACAGCACTAATCATCATCGGATTACTTGTTTTGCTGGGCTCCTTCATCAACATCCACGAAATTTATCTGATGTTCGGAGCGGGATTTTTGGCTTTGCTGCTGGCCGGTTTCAGCAATAGAAAACAAAATAATCTCAGTAGTTTTCTGCCTTTAACTTTTTTACAAATCACCAACACGGGCATTCTTTCTGCAACTAACGCAAACCTGTTTTGGATTTTCCTGAAAATTGGCGCCATACTTTACGGAAGTGGTTATGTGCTGTTTGCCTTCCTCGACACAGAATTAGTGTCAACAGGACTTTTGACAAGACAACAATTGATTGATGCCATTGCCGTCGGACAATTTACACCCGGACCCGTTTTTTCTTCGGTTACATTTATTGGTTATCAAATCAACGGCTTGAGCGGTGCAATCCTTTCAACAATCGCCATATTCTTACCCTCCTTTGTTTTTGTAGCCTTGCTAAATCCGATGGTAAAGAAAATGCGGAATTCAAAACTGTTTTCGGCATTTTTAGACGCTGTTAACGTCGCATCAGTCGCCATCATTATAGCTGTTTGTTTTGAAATGGGCAAAGACACCATAAGCGACTGGCGGACCATTTTTATTGCCGTTTCAGCTATTGGAATTGCATTTGGATACAAGAAATTAAATAGTGCTTTTGTGGTTTTAGGTGGTTCATTACTCGGTTATTTATTGACACTGGTATAACAACAAATACGAAAGAAATAAAGGTCGTATACACATCAGCAGTTTGCTGTCCGGATGTTCCTGAGGGCTTCCCGAAAACAGCTAATACCGACCTGCGGCAGGCAGGTTTGCCATCTGCGTTGTATTTGAAGATGGGCTTGCTGCAAGGTATTTTCACTTCACAGTTACAAGGGCGAAAACGGTTCTTTAAAATTAATTCAGATTCAACCCAAAGGCCAGACCTATCCAGGCTTTGGTTTCATATATCCAATGCGACCTGTTGTTGTCCAGCAAATTGTCGACCCCTACAGATAGTCCGACAGTAAAGGCATTGACGGCAATGATTCCGGCAACACCTTTTGTCCACAGCACGCCATCATACTCACTGCTGATAAAGCCGGAGGTCGTCGTCGCGTTCATCGCTGTATTTCCAAGCCCTGTAAACACACCGAACGAAAAGCCGTAATGATTGGTGTTTCGCACAGATTTCCCCAGGGGATTGGGGTGGTAAGCAACCGTATATCTGTCTGTTCGCAAACCGCAGTAGACCGCTCCATTGAGATTTGCATTGAGTTGGGCAGGCACTCCTTTTTGTGCCGGCCGAAACTTTAAAGGAATAGTCACGAAATCAATATCAAGTGTGTTGCTACTGAAAGAGGAAGCAGATATTGGGGTTCCGGTCATCTCCTTTTGGTAGAATTTTTCGCCCGCTGATGTATCGATTACTTTTTCATTACCCACCTTTTTTACAGCATGAATACCTAATACATCCTCTTCGATATCAACATACACAAGCTGCCTTTTATGATCGATGTGTTGCGTGTAGTATCCATCTGTAAATTCCGCTTTTGCAGATTTACGGATTACATTACAGCTGGTAATAAGTAGCGCTCCAAAGAAAAAGAATATCAGGTTTTTCAATCTAAAGTAATTTGCCGGTGAGGAATAAGGCTGCAACTGAGAAGTAAATAACAAGGCCGGTAACATCTACCAAAGTGGCTACAAAAGGAGCTGAGGCAGTAGCGGGATCCAAGCCTACCTTCCTGAGCAGGAAAGGAATCAGCGAACCCGACAAAGTACCCCAGAGTACAATAAACACCAGTGAAACGGAAACACTCAAGGCAACATAAAACCAATATTCACCATAGTCGTAAATGCCGGCTTTCTGCCATATCCATATCCTGAGGAAGCCAATAATAGCCAGAATGCTGCCCAGCAATAAGCCGGAGAAAATTTCTTTGCGCATCACATACCACCAATCTTTCAGCTGCAATTCTTTCAGCGCCATAGCCCTGATGATGATTGATGCTGCCTGCGAACCAGAGTTACCACCACTGGAAATAATTAA
>DLGS01000191.1 GCA_002482815.1 Bacteroidetes bacterium UBA7688 | reverse complement strand
ACGATATCGGCATCCTGCTCAATCGCACCCGATTCACGCAGATCACTCAATTGAGGAACCTTCGATTCCTTCCGTGATTCTACCGCACGATTCAATTGCGAAAGTGCAATAATAGGGATTTCCAGCTCTTTAGCCAATGCTTTCAAATCACGTGAAATTTTACTGATTTCCTGCTCACGGTTGCCGGGTCCGTTGCTGTTTCCCCCACTCATCAACTGCAGGTAATCGATCACAATCATCTGGATATCGTGGCGTTGTTTAAGCCGGCGGGCTTTAGCTCGAAGCTCAAATATATTCAGGGCAGCCTGGTCATCCAGAAAGATGGGCATGCTGGCCAGTTTGTGCATTCTTTGTGTCAGCTGAACAAATTCGTGTTCTTCCATCCGGCCCTTTGTAATGGCATCCATGCTTACTTCCGTGACAGCAGAAAGCATCCTTTTTACCAGTTCTCCGGCACCCATCTCCAAAGAGAAAAACGCTACAGGAAAAGGGTGGTCAGAATTCATTGCTGCATTCATTGCCAGGTTTAGCGTGAAGGCTGTTTTACCGACCGCAGGACGGGCTGCGACAATAATCAGGGCATTTTTTTGCCAACCGGCTGTTGCTCTGTCCAGTTCTACGAATCCACTGGGCACACCGGTTACATCCGATTTGCTGTTTTTTGCGGCCTCAATTTCCTTCACTGTTTCTACCAAAACATCGGTCAGACTTTTAAAGTTTTTGCGCAGGTGTTTATCAGTAATTTCGTACAAACCGGTTTCGGCCTGGTCCAATAAATCAAACACATCCGTGCTGTCTTCGTAAGCACTGCTGATTACTTCGCCTGAAATGCGGATCAATTCACGTTGAATGAATTTTTCCATCACTATCCTTGCATGAGCCTCAACGTGGGCGCTGGACACCACATTCATCGTAAGCTTGGTCAGGAAATATGCTCCACCTACTATTTCGAGCTCACTTGTTTTGCGCAGTTCTTCTGTTACTGTCAATAAATCCACGGGCATCCCTTTGTCAAAAAGGTTGCGCACTGCAGCGTAAATTTTCTGATGGGCATTTACATAAAAGCAGTCCGGGCTCTGAATGATTTCCAGTACCTCAGCCATTTTATCTTTTTCGAGCATTATTGCTCCCAGCACAGCTTCTTCCAGTTCGTTGGCCTGTGGCGGAATTTTGCCATAAACCATCGAGGAGATATCAGTCTTATTCTTTCTTAAATTACCAAAGTCTTTTTTAATATTTACAGCCATTACAGGGTATTGGAATTATCTTGTTTGTTTTAGTTTGTGTTTGTTTAAAATTCTTTTGAAATCAGGTATATCTCTCTTTACATCTATTCGGTCAGTTTCGCTGAGTCTCGCCGAATGGCGCTGTGCGGGTTGTCATTTTAGTCCTGAAATCTTGTATTAAAAAATTGTAAACAAGGCCCGATTTTTTATGCGGGGCTGCTAAATTAGAAACAAAATCAGCGCTACCGAAATAAAACTTGTCTTTAGTTGTTCGATTTAACATTGGGCTTCTACATATGCAATTCACATAAATTTCTGAATAATCCACAAATTCAAAAACTTTTTCACATTCCCTTTGCTTTGCACACCTCTTACTAACACCCTGAAAAACATTCCCCAAGTTCCCAACATTTTCCTGTGGAAAGCTATTTTGTTAATACATTTTTTCGTTCGCTCTGCATTTCCTAAGTGCAAGGCTTATCTTTGGCAAAATTTTTCGATTTTTCAATGACGATTTCTTATAATTGGTTACAACAATATTTGCCCAAAAACCTTTCTGTTGATGAGCTTTCGGCCATCCTGACCTCTATTGGTCTGGAAGTGGAAGGAACGGAAGTAATGGAGGCTGTAAAGGGTGGTTTGAAAGGTTTGGTGATTGGTGAAGTTTTGACTTGTGAGCAACATCCGAACGCAGATAAATTAAAGAAAACCACAGTTAATGTTGGTGGCGAAAATCCTTTGAAAATTGTTTGTGGTGCTGCTAATGTTGCGGCCGGACAAAAAGTTGTTGTCGCAACAGTCGGTTGTATGGTTCATCCGACTGATGGTGTTGCATTCGAAATAAAGAAAGCAAAAATCCGTGGTGAAGAGAGTGAAGGCATGATTTGCGCTGAAGATGAAATTGGCTTAGGTGAAAGTCATGATGGTATAATGGTGCTGCCGGAAAATGCTGTTGTTGGCACATCTGCAGCAGAATATTTCAAAATTGGCGCTTCAGATACAGCAATCTATATCGGTCTTACGCCAAACCGTAGCGATGCAATGAGTCACATTGGCGTTGCACGCGATGTTTGTGCCTATTTAAGCCATCACGAAGGTGCGAAATACGAAGTGAAAATGCCGGATATCAGTGCTGATTTTGGTGTGCAAAAAGAAAATAAAATTCAGGTTAGCATTCACGAAAATGCAAAGGATGCCTGCCTTCGCTACGCCGGTGTCAGCATCGAAGGTCTTACTGTCAGCGCTTCTCCCGATTGGTTGAAAAGCGCATTGAATACAATTGGTATCCGCTCGATCAACAATATTGTAGACATTACCAATTTTGTTTTGCACGAATTCGGACAACCGCTTCACGCCTTTGATGCAGATAAAATTGCAGGCCAAAAAATCAATGTGAGCTTTCTGCCTGAAGGAACAAAATTCACTACACTGGATGATAAAGAGCGCTCGCTTTTTGCAGAAGACCTAATGATATGCGATGCAGAAAAAGGTCTTTGCATTGCAGGTGTTTTCGGCGGAAATAATAGTGGGGTTTCTGATACAACACAGAATATTTTTCTGGAGAGTGCCTATTTTGTTGGTTCTTCGGTTCGAAGAACATCTTTGCGCCACGGGTTGCGGACTGATGCGGCAACACATTTTGAGAAGTGTGTGGACATTAACAATGTAATTCCTGCTTTGAAAAGAGCGGCAGCATTTATTGTAAGCGTCGCCGGTGGAAAAATTGCTTCTGATGTGCAGGATGTATATCCAAAACCATTGGAAGAAATTACAGTTTCAGCCACTTATCAATACATACAAAACCTCAGTGGAAAGCAATATTCTCCCGAAGCAATTAGAGGCATTTTGACGGCTTTGGGTTTCGAGTATGCTGCGGAAAACCCGGAAGGTTTTACCGTTAAAGTACCTACCAATAAAAATGATGTTTCCCTTCCTGCAGATCTTGTCGAAGAGATTTTGCGCATCGATGGATTGGATCAGATTGAGATACCTGCCCGTTTAAATATTTCTTTAATTAAACCCTTGCCAAACGACAGGGCGCAACGGGATAAAATTGCTACAGCGCTTTGTGGAATGGGCTTTCAGGAGATTGTTACCAATAGTATTACTAATAGCAAATACTATCCTGAAGATACACCAATGGTGCACATGATTAATTCCTTAACCAGCGAACTTGACGTCTTACGTCCTTCGATGCTGGAGTCGGGACTTGAAGTTGTGAACTACAATGTGAACCGAAAAAACCAAAATCTCTCTCTGTTTGAATTTGGTAATACCTATGCTACAAGTGGGGTAGGCAAATACTTCGAGTCACCCACCTTGGCGCTTTGGATTTCTGCCGCAGTAAGGGAAGCAAGCTGGAGCCAAAAACTTGAAAATGTCAGTCTTTATTTTGTACGATCCGTTGTTCAGAATTTGTTGGATATTTCCGGTATAGAAAAGGTGAGTGCCGGTGTGGATGAACATGATGTTCTGATTTGGAAATGGAAAAATGAAAAGCTATGTTCTGCACAAAAAGTTGTTACTGAAAAGTTGAAAAGTTTTGATATTAAACAAGATGTTTATTACGCTGAAATTAACTGGCAATTGTGGAGTAATGCTATGCAGGCCAACAGGATTAAATATGCTGAAGTGCCTAAATACCCTGCTGTTCAGCGTGATTTGGCCTTAGTGCTCGACAAGGCAATACGATTTGAAGAAGTGCAAAAAATCACAAAGCAATTGCAGATTTCTTCACTGAAAAATTTCGATTTGTTCGATGTCTTTGAAAGTGAAAAATTAGGCACTGATAAAAAATCTTACGCGCTGAATTATACTTTTCAATTGACCGACAGGACGCTTACAGATACTGAAATTGAAGAAAGCATGAAACTATTAACCAACGCATACACAAATAAATTACAAGCTCAAATAAGATCATAATGAAAGAATTAGAAGTATTGCACCAGAAGGTAGCTGCGTTGATGGCCAAGTACCAGGAATGTAAAGATGAAAACAAGCAACTGAAAGATCAGCTTGAATTTAAAACCATGGAATTGGGAGAAGCCCAGTTGCAAATTAATATAATGAAACCCGCGCTGGACGAAGCACAAGGAGCATCATCCGAAAAAGTCCATTTGCAGGGACAGATTGATAAAGCAATTGAAGATGTCAATAAAATAATGGCACTTTTGGATAGTGAATAAACGCTACAAGCATAAAATATTTTGTTTTTTTTTGTTGTGCATTTTTGTGATTTCATCATTTAATTGCACAACAGAAAGAAATCCTTGTTTATTGCCAACGGTGTCAAAAGTATTTGTAGGTTGCTATCAGTATAAGGCAGATACTAAAACCTATACGGATACTGCATTACCCAACGCAAATTTTGTATGCCTGGATATTGACTCCGCAAGGTTTTTATATTTTGGTGCGAAGAAACTAAACAAGTTTGAATTGGTTCTTTCCCCGTTAAGGGACACAGTGCGTTGGGTATTGCAGCCGGATTCTGCTGTTAGTGACTATGATACAATTTCATTTTTGTATGAACGTAAACTGAAATTCTATTCCAATGCCTGCGGTTATGGATATGAGTTTTCTCTTTCTAAAATTTTATCCACGCGGGCTAATATTGATTCTGTCAGTATTACCAATAATGATGTGACCACAAAATCAGGCGTCGAAAATGTCAAAATTTATTTTTAGCCTCTTATTGGTTTGCAGTTCCTTTAGTGTGTTTGCGCAGGCAGATACAACAGATGCTGTCGCTCAAAAAACGACAATTAAGTATCATCAGCTCCGGTTTAATTTTGATGCTGCGAAGCTGCTGAACAACAGTTTGGTAGACAATGTCAAAATATATGAAGGGGGGCTGGACTATTATTTGAATAATGAATTGTATGGCGTTGCAGAGTTTGGTGCAGGAACTTCCAACATTGATTACCCTGACCTGAAATATAAAAGCAGTAACAGCTTTGTTCGCCTTGGCGTGGACAAAACCTTATTTGAAAGAAAGAAACCCAATGATTGGGGGATGGCTTTTATTGGTTGTCGTTATGGCTTGGGTTTTGTCAAAAGGGATGCGGCTCAATATACCACTGATGACGGCTTTGGAGGCATTACTTCTGGTGTTACCTCTTCCTCTGATTTTACCGCACATTGGTTTGAACTGACCGGCGGAATGCGGATTGAGTTGTTTAGCAACACTTTTGCTGGTTGGAACGTTCGTTTCAAATTTGCTTTAAATCAAAAGTCTTTTGGCGATTTGAAACCGCAAAGTATAGCTGGTTATGGTGCTGCCGAAAATGGAACCGTTTTTGACTATAATTTCTATTTGTCCTACGCGATTCGGTGGTCTTCTAAAAAATAATAGTTTTGATTTGCGTCAAAAAGCCATCTCTCTATTTTTATAATTTATGAAAATACTCATTATTCGTTTTTCTTCTATTGGTGACATTGTTCTGACAACACCGGTAATCCGCTGTATCAAACAGCAAAAGCCCGGTGTGGAAATTCATTATCTGACGAAAAGTTCGTTTGCTCCTGTTCTCAAAGCAAATCCCTTTATAGATAAAGTTCATTTGCTGGATGATAACCTTCACAAAACAATCAATGAATTAAAACAGATTGATTTTGAGTTTATTATCGATCTCCATCACAATTTGCGCACGGCCAGGGTAAAAAAGGCATTAGGCACAAAGTCTTTTATTTTTGATAAACTTAACGTACAAAAATGGCTGTATGTTAATTTAAAAATTAATCTGATGCCGGATAAAAGTATCGTTGAACGTTATTTTGAAGCGATAAGGCCCATTGGCATCCATAATGACGGTCAGGGTTTGGATTATTTTATCCCTGAAGAAGACAAAACAGATCATAAAGACATTCCAATGAGTCACTGGGCCGGCTATATAGGGTATGTAATCGGTGGCTCATACAACACCAAAAAACTTCCGGTAGAACGTTGGAAAGAATTATGCGCGCTTTCACCTATACCGGTAATACTCTTGGGAGGTCCTGAAGATAGAGATGAAGCCACAGAAATCGCCTCAATCGATCCTATTAAAATTTACAATTCCTGTGGAAAATTCAATTTGAATGAATCAGCAGATTTGGTCAGAAATGCCAAATTGATTGTTTCAAACGATACAGGTTTAATGCATATTGCTGCTGCATTCAAAAAGCCTGTTGTTGCTTTATGGGGAAATACAACACCTGAAATGGGGATGTTTCCATATTTCGGCTATAACAATTTAAAATCGAATGTGGCACCTAATTTACTCATGGTAGAAAATAATAAATTATCCTGCAGGCCTTGCAGTAAAATTGGGTATGATAAATGTCCCAGAAAGCACTTCAAATGTATGAATAATTTGGAATTTAATGAAATAGGTATTTTTTTTAAAAAATATATATAGTCTGCCAACCTTACTCAAAAATTACACGTCTTAGTATATGTCGCCATGTTAATTTTCTGAAAAAACTTTTTTTAACAAAATTTGCATATCTGCGTCAAAAACAATAAATTTGTTAGCATTTGAAAAATATGAGCACAATGAAAAAATTATCCTCTAGCCTATTACTATTGCTATCTATCGTTATCCTGATGTTGTCGGCAGGCAAAGCGCATGCCAATAGGGCAGCGGCAGGAGATTTAGCCTATAGCTATTTGCGTAAAGACTCAACTGTTAAGAAAATTGATTCTATAATTATTAGGGTTGATACTATTAAGTCGCCCACTGGAACAGTCATCAAAATTGATACGGTCTATCGTTTTGATTCTACGTTCAATTTTTTTGATGTATATCGACTGACATATAATTTTTACAGAGACTGTAGCGGTGCAACAGCAGAGCCAGGTACGGTGAAAGTTTGTTTTTTCAATTCCTGTAATGCTGATCAGGGAAGCGTTGATTTACCCAAGAAAACACCATTAGGTAGTAATGGTCAAATTGTTGGTAATGGTTGTCTTCCTATGCCTGTAACAACTTGTACCAACCCAGCCAGTACCATAAAAGGATTTCGAAAATGGATTTATGAAGGCGAAGTTTCTCTGCCTTCAAAATGTGCTCAGTGGAGATTTGTGGTATCAATTACTGCGAGAAATAACGGAACGACCAATTATACCGCTCCCGCTGCTTCAAATAATATGTTCTCTGAAGCAACACTGAATAACGTAATTGCAGCTAACTCTTCTTCTCCTGCTTTCAATCTTGAGTTGATTCAGTATATGTGCGCTGGCAATAAACATAATTATGCTTATACCGGTGTGGATGCCAATGGAGATATTCTTGAATATACATTAATCGATCCTACAACTGGTGCCGATAACCAAACAACTTGCGTTATTCCTCCTTTCCCTTCAAGCTATACATTTGCAGGTAGCCTTTTCCCCGGAACATCATTGACATCTGATCCTTTCCAAACAGCTGGTCTTTCATTTAGTTTGAGTTCTACTGGTATAATGACCTTTACTACTAATGCTCTGCCTGCTCAGCAAGCTTTGATGACTTTATTGGTTACGAAAAGAAGAGGAGTTGGCGGACCAGTAGTTGGTACTGTAACCCGGGATATGGAGTTTATCATTTCTACAGGATGTGCAAGTTCACCAATCAATTTTACCTATAACAAACCAGCTTCTACTTCTACGATTTTATGGGCCGGAACGCCTGTAGATACAGCTATCTTATGTCCTGACGATCCTTATCATATTTGCTTTGATATCCAATCTCCGGATCCCGCTCTTACTTTTTCAAATGTTACAGATAATCATTTAACATTTTCCCCAACCTCAGCTTCTTCCATCCTTCCATCACCTTATACTGGCGAAGGCACAAATCATATCTCAAATTGTTTTGACTGGACACCTACCCCAGCTGATGAAGGAACAAAATATCTTGTGGTAAAATCTGAAGTATGTAAACCGGGTAATCCTAAGTTTTATCGTTTGGATACCATCTTCCTTGAAATTATCCGGACCGCTTATATTCAAACTAATGACACCTTTATTTGTTTTGGTGAATTAGCGACCTTAGAGGGTTTCTCCCAAGGTGCTTATGGTTGGGAACTTTCTACCGGAGGTACATTGGGCATCGTTAGTCCGTTCTCTAAAATTACCGATGTTGCTCCTTCTGCCACTACCACTTATTATTTAAGAGATACGGGTATTCGTGGTATTTGCGCGAGAAAAGATAATCCAACCTTATTGACAAATCAGGCAGAGGTTAAGGTTGTGGTAGTTAATCCTAAGATTGATGCCGGTCCTGATACAGTAATGTGTAGTTATTCTTCTTTGCAATTGAATGCTAACTTATTGAATCCACAGCCTGAATTGACCTACAAATATCAATGGAGTCCTGGAAAATGGCTTACAGATAGTACACTTCCAAACCCTGTATTACGATTCCCAGCAGGAACCCCTACATCTTCAATTCCGGATTCTATTACATTTATTCTTAAATTAACGCCATATCCAGACTCTTCTTGTGTAAGGTATGACACAATGAAAGTGGATATCCTGAAAGGTTTTTATATCCTTACAGGAGATACCTTAGCTGGTAATACAGGTCTGGGTCATGAAGGCCGCCAGAAAGGTGTTAGTGATACAATGATTTGTAAGGGACAAACTATAACCTTGCTCGGTTGGGGAGATCCAAGATATAACTACATCTGGAATCCAGCATCCGGGGTTTCTACTCCTACTGATTTTAAACCAGGGATGACTATTACTCCTGCAGATACAGGTGATTTGGTATTCTCACTTACAGCAGCACGCGCCGGTTGTCCGGATAGTACCAAGCAAGTGAGGATAAGAATTGATCCTAACCCTACTGTTACGATTACAGATGATCAGACAATTTGTTTTGGAGATACGATTAATTTGTATGCCGATATCACTCCCGATGTGTATACATTTACCAAGTATAAATTCAATTGGGCACCAGGCGGAGCATTAGCACGTGCTGATACTTTCTTTACTTACTTTACGGGATATCGTACAGAGAAAATTATTTTTACTGTAACAACCCCAGCTGGTTGCTTTGGTAAGGATAGTGCAGTATACACCGTTTTACCACGTGTTTTCCTCACCCCGAGCCTCGACACTTCAATCTGTCCGGGTGATAGTGCTCAAATTCATGTGGTAGGTGATGCCAAACTTCAATCGGTAATTTGGAAACCAACAACGAATATTGATTCAATCTTATCATTAAATCCTATTGTTAACCCTGTATTTACTACAGATTATGTTGTGATTGGATTGGATAGTAACCGTTGCGTAGATTCTGCAACTGTAAAAGTTACAGTTTATCCCCGCGCCTTAATTTATCTGCCAGATACAGTTAAAATCTATCCTGGTGAAATTTATCAATTGGATCCTCAGGGCAATTCATTGTATTATACATGGTTCCCTCCGATTGGTCTAGATAACCCGAATATTGCCAATCCAAAAGCGCAGCCATTGCTTAATACAATGTATACAGTTAAAGGTATTTCTGATGCCGGTTGTGCTGCAGTAGACTCCATCTATATTTTTGTAGCTCCGGATTCTTATATCGATGTACCTAATGCATTTGTACCTGGTCGTACCGGTGATAACAATGTTTTCAAACCTGTTCATTTAGGTGATGCAACTTTGAAATCATTTACAATATATAATCGTTGGGGAATGAAATTGTTTGAATCTGACGATATTAATAAAGGATGGGACGGATCTTATGGTGGCCAACCTCAACCATTTGGTGTCTATGTTTATGTGTTGGAAGCGGTGACAGCAAAAGGAAAAGTGATTACGAAACAAGGTAATGTCACTTTGGTCAGATAGTTTGTAATTGTTATTGATATAGTTGAAAAACAAAAAACATGAAAAAATTACTTGTACAGATTAAGGGTATTAAAGTATTGCTGTTAAGTGTACTGCTTCTTGGTACTGCGTTTTCGGCACAGGCGACCCATCTGGCTGCGGCCGATATGCATGTCGACTATGTGCCTACAGCCAGCAGTCCTTATACTTATAAAGTAACCTTGAATATTTATAAGGCCTGTGAACCGGGTGCAGACCTAAGTGAATTTGCAGATCTTTTTTGGGAGTCTATTTCCGGGTGTAATGTTGGTTGGAGTGATGATATGGGTAAGCCAAAAATTGACACTTTAGATCAGCTATGTGATACTTTTAAGGCTGCAAATGCCTGCCGGGATATTACTTCAATTTACCCGGCTTTCGTACGGCATACCTGGGTGAGAGTGGTTGTTTTACCTGGTGCATGTCCTGATTGGGTTTTCTCATGGAGGCAAGGTGCACGTAATAATGCAATCAAAAATTTATTGGCTCCCGGTTCTACGAATTTGTATGTTGATGCGATGATTAACAATACGAAGAAAGCACGTGTTCATACACCTCGTTATACCATTGATCCCATTCCGTATTTCTGTCAAAATGCAGATATTATTTTCCCCAACGGACCGGTAGACCCGGATCTGGACAGTATGACCTCTGTTATTTTGCGCCCACGGAGTGATGGTCCAACTCCTTATATAACTATTGCAGATCAGGCGCCATACACATTAACGAATCCAATTGCGAGCGACCCCTTAAATCCTTATACCTTAGATCCTAATACCGCTACTGCTACTTTTACCCCAACTGTTCAGGGTAAATTTGTACTTGGTTTCCAGACTTTTGATTACGATCGTCAGACCGGAGAGCTGTTGGGCTTTACGACGCGCGATGTTCAGGTATCAGTATTAGGATGTGTTGCGCCGCCACCATTAACAGATACCTTTCCCTCAAATATTGGCGGAAGCGGCTATATTGATAAGTCTACGGGAACACTGTATGCATGTCCCGGTCAGAATGTTCGCTTTGATTTAGG
>DLGS01000144.1:4192-4734 GCA_002482815.1 Bacteroidetes bacterium UBA7688 | reverse complement strand
GTTCCGGTAAACGTGGTGTAAACTATTCTGATGGAATTTTCCTTCCTGCCTATCGTCTTCCTACAGAAGCGGAGTGGGAATACGCAGCACTTGGTCTTAAAGCCAACAACCCTGAGCCTGCTACGAAACGTCGTCGCGGTGAAGAGGTTATTACCAACAGAAATACTTATCCATGGGGTGATCCAAATACTACCCGCTTTGGAATTCGTAATTCTTACCAGGGAGAATTTCTTGCTAACTATAAACGCGGTGCAGGTGACAACATGGGTATCGCCGGCGGTTTGAATGACAACGCAGATATTCCTACAAATGTCGGTTCATTTATGCCGAATTCACTTGGGATATACAATATGGCAGGTAACGTGAGTGAGTGGGTTTTGGATACTTACCGACCAACTTCTCATCAGGATGTTGATGATTTCCGTCCATTCCGTGGTAACGTTTATAAAACGTATACCCGCAATGCTGAAGATGGCGCATTAGAAGAAAAAGATAGCCTTGGTCGTTTGATTCAACGTCAATTGGATTCTAATGAAATGGCA
>DLGS01000144.1:0-4144 GCA_002482815.1 Bacteroidetes bacterium UBA7688 | reverse complement strand
GAAGCGGTAATAACTACAAAATGAAAAAAGCAGATGTTCGTAACATGGGCGATGGTGATAGCTTGTCATTGTACGTGTATGATTATGGTAAAACTTCCCTGATCAACGACGACACTAAAGTATACAAAGGTGGTTCGTGGAANNCTGGATGTCTCCTGGTACACGCCGTTTTATGCAGGCTGACAGATCAAGTTCTACTGTTGGATTCCGTTGCGCAATGGATCGTTTGGGTAGCCCGAACGGAACACCAGGTAACATTTTCTCCGGCAAAATGAAAAAAAGATAATTTTCGAGAAATAATAGAAAAAACCCACCAAACATTTGGTGGGTTTTTTATTTTTACAACATAATCTGCAAACATTGGATACAGCCGCACTCTATAAGATATTTCTTCAGTTCCCTTCTATACAGACAGACACCAGAAAAATAAAGTCCGGTGATATTTTCTTTGCATTGAAAGGCCCTTCTTTTAACGGGAATGCTTTTGCAGAACAGGCGTTGGCATTGGGTGCTGCTTACGCGATAGTAGATGAGCCAGCATTTGTTGCTAATCCGAAATGTATCCTGGTTGAGGATGTATTAAAGTGTTTGCAATTATTGGCACGACACCATCGTCAACAATTCGATATCCCGTTTATAGCTATTACGGGTTCTAATGGAAAAACTACCTCTAAAGAACTAGTTGCTACTGTTTTATCCCAAAAGTTCAAAACGTATGCTACGGACGGAAATCTGAATAATCATATTGGTGTTCCACTGACTATTTTGAAAATTAAAAGGGATGCTGAAATGGCTATTATAGAGATGGGAGCAAATCATCAACGGGAAATAGCTTCCTATTGTGAAGTTGCATTGCCGGATTATGGTATTATCAATAATTGCGGCAAAGCTCATATCGAAGGTTTTGGTGGAATTGAAGGGGTAAGGAAAGGGAAAGGAGAACTGTTTGATTTTATAAGAGATAATGGCGGGACGATATTTCGGAATACTGACTTGGATTATCTAAGTGAAATGGCAAACGGAATTTCGAATCAGATTACGTATGGTTCACAAGGAGCTATGTATAATGGCTCAGTCACTGATAATACAATGACCTTGGATATTAAAGTTGAAACACTGCATTATCAGATGGCTATTCATAGCAACCTTGTGGGAGAATATAATTTTCCAAATCTCATGTTGGCCGTTGCTGTTGGAGATTATTTTGGTGTTTCCGGAGATCAGATAAAATCAGCGATTGAGGCCTATCAACCCGATAACAGCCGTTCGCAGTTAATTGAAAAAAACGGCAACAAAATTATTCTTGATGCCTATAATGCTAATCCTACCAGCATGCGTGCTGCCATTTCTAATTTTTCAAAACTTAACGGAAGTAAAATCCTTTGGCTTGGCGCTATGAAGGAGATGGGGCCTGATGAAGCAAAGGAGCATCAGGAATTACTCGGGTTTATTAACCAATGGCAATGGGAAGATATTATCCTGGTCGGCAAAGAATTCGAACCCTTTAAAGCCGATAAAAAGTGGTTTGAAACCTCGGTGCAGGCGGCCGATTATATTGCACAAAACAAACCCCGCGAAGCGATGATATTAATCAAAGGTTCGCGGGGCAGTAAGATGGAAAAAATGTTTGATGTGCTTTGAAAATCCTAGTAGTTGATAATCTGCTCTTCCATTACCGGCATTTCTCTGAACTCATATTGCTGATTACGCAGTTGTGGTTCAAACCCTGCTTCACGAATCGCTTCCTGTATACCGGCCGCGGTGAACCGGTGGGGTGCTCCGGCAGCACTTACTACATTTTCCTCAATCATTATTGAGCCAAAATCATTAGCCCCTGCGTGAAGGCACATTTGTGCCACTTGTTTTCCCACAGTAAGCCAGGATGCCTGAATGTTTTTTACGTTTGGCAACATAATCCGGCAAAGCGCAATCATGCGGATATATTCTTCTCCACTGGTATCGTATTTTGTTTTGCGGATGCGCGCCAGTAAAGTGTCAACATCCTGGAATGTCCAGGGAATAAACGCCAGAAATCCTTTTGCGTGCTCGGGTTTCATTGCTTGCACTTCGCGCAGTTTTACAAGGTGCTCAAAGCGTTCTTCAATCGTTTCTACATGACCAAACATCATAGTAGCGGATGTCGTTAGGCCAACCTGATGTGCTTCTTTCATCACATCCAGCCATTCCTGTGCACCACATTTTCCTTTAGAAATTAAACGGCGAACACGATCATTTAAAATTTCTGCTCCCGGGCCTGGCATACTATCCATACCGGCAGCTTTCAGTCGCTCCAGTGCTTCCCTGTGGCTGATTCCGGATACTTTGCAGATATGTGCAACTTCAGGCGGGCCAAGTGCATGAAGTTTTAAATTGGGGTACAATTGCTTCAGTTCACGAAATAAATCCGTGTAATATTCTATTCCTAATGCAGGATGGTGTCCTCCTTGTAACAACAGCTGCTCGCCGCCATAACGGAAGGTTTCTTCAATTTTTTTCTTGTAAGTCTCTATATCAGTAATGTAGGATTCGGGATGACCAGGGATACGATAGAAATTGCAAAATTTACAATTGGCCACACAAACATTGGTGGTATTCATATTCCGGTCGATAATCCAGGTTACTTTCCCGTGTGGAACTTGTTTTTTGCGAAGTTCATTCCCCAGATACATCAATTCTGTCAGTGGCGCATTTTGGTGTAGAAAAACACCTTCTTCGATACTCAAAAACTCAAAGCGAAGGGCTTTGGCATATAGTTCTTGTAATTGCATGGGTCAAAATTAGTCAATTCGTTCTTTAGTTTTCGAGCCATTTTTATAATCCTGCCATTAGTTAATTCAATACTTTTCTTTGTTGCGGAATATTTGGTTTTTTAACTTAAGAATTCAGATAAAAAATTTACAAACGCAGCATCCTGATTTGTTTTATTAAATTGATTTTCATTGCATTGCAGGCAATTTTCACGGAGTGAATTATACTCGGCTTCAGATAAACTAACGATTCGTTGAATATTTTGTGCTAATGCCTGAAAGTCACCTGATGCGCAGGTCAGGCCGCTTTGTGTTGATTTAATGATTTCGGCAGCTTCGCCATGTCCGCAAAACAAAATGGGAAGCCCGTTTGCATAAGCACTGAAAATTTTGGAAGGAACGGCACCTTCAATGTTGCTGCTAAGCGGAATCAACATCGCATGGTATTGCGTCAGTATCTCAGGTATTTCCTTTGCCGAAACAGAACCGTGATAGTAAACACCATTATCAGGATGTTGTTTTATAAAATCCACTATTTGTGCTAACTCAAAGCCTTGGCCATACAAATGTAATTCTGTTCCCAATGCAGCAAAGTTTATTGCCTGCACGATAGCTGAAACGCCTTGTGCGACCCCAAGTAAGCCTGAATAAACGATTTTTCTTTTACCTGCAGGTCTGTTGAACTTTGCAGTTGGCTGCGCTGGTTGCAAATTGCGGTAGACAAATATTTTTTTATCCCGGGCCAGACTTTCAATATGCTCTTTGATTGGGTTTGATTGTACAGAAAGGGCATTTGCATTCTGATACATTTTCAATTCCCGGTTTTGTAAAAAATTAAGGAGTTTTCCTTTTCTTATGAAACCAAGATCAAAAGGGGTTTTAGGCCATAAGTCACTCACATTCAACAGTATTTTGGCTTTTGTGCTTTTTGCTATCAAACCACCGATATATCCGGTCACAAATGGCGGGCTGCTCAGTATAACAAGGTCAGGTTTGATTTTTAGCAGTTCCTTTCTTCCCAGGGTTAGCATAGAAAAAGTATAACTCAGCAAACTGATCGTGCGCTTTATTTTGTTGGAAGAATGGGTTGGAATTAACCAGATGCGGGTCACGGGTATTCCATCCACTATTTCTTTGTGAAGAAATTTGCCCCTGTATTCGCTAAAAATTTTTCCGCTAGGATAATTTGGCATTGCAGCAATCACCTGAACCTCAAAACCGTTTTGCTGCAACATAATGGCAAGATGATACATTCTGCCAGGTGCGGCACCTGTTTCAGGCGGAAAAGACGAGCAGAATAAAGTGATGCGCTTTGTCATAATTATAATCCGATTCCGATGCCCAGTTCTGCTAATTCGGCTGTTGCGTAATGGGTTTTAAGCAATGTGCTCACACAT
>DLGS01000267.1 GCA_002482815.1 Bacteroidetes bacterium UBA7688 | reverse complement strand
AGCAGCCTCGCAACCTGCATGACCTGCTCCTACAACAATTACATCATACTCTTGAAACATGGCGCAAAGATAAAGCTTAATGTCTATTGGTAAATGCTAAATGACTATAGTGATATTGTTCCACGTGGAACAATATATATTTGTGGAACTAAGAAGTATATGATACGTCAAATAAAAAAATTTTTTGTAAAGATTACACCGGTTTTTATAGTGTCTATAATCGGAGGTTTACTTAGTATAATTACTATAATCTACCTTTGGTTTGATGATAATAATCATGGAGGTTTGGCCACTGGTTTATTGGCAATGTTATTACTTTTGTTTGGAGTAGCATTTGTAGTAGACAGGTATTTACTTGAAAAGCTAAAATATAGAACAGTAATAATTATTGAGTTTATTGAAATACCACTATTGGTTGTAGGTCAGATATATAGAAGCAGCGAGTTTAGTATTGAGGTCGAAACAAAAAATCCTTATATAATTGTAGTATATGCAGAAGATGGTATATCAATTAAGGATTTGTCCCGACATGGTATGTTTGATAAAAGATTGGTTATTTATTCGGATACTCCTCTAAGAATCAATTACAGTTTACTGAATGAATCCCGGTTTGAAGGGGTATGGATACCGTCATCCTGGAGGTCTAGTTCTAGAATATATTTTGATACCTCAATTTCCGGCAGGAAAATTAGAATTGAATTTAGCTCCTGCAATTTAACTCATTATGCATCTGATAGTATTATCAACGAGGTTAAGCAGAAATTAAAATGAGGATATATACCCCGAATTAAATCTAATGTTCCACGTGAAACAAAGACCCGCTACATTAGCGGGTCTATATAATTTATAAATTGAAAGTACTATTTAAAAGGATTACTAAACCTTTCATCAGTCAATATAGCATTATCGTTTAGGGTCTGTAGGAAAGCCGTAAGAGCAGCTACATCTTCTGGTTTGACAGAATGTGCAGGTATTGGTGTGGTTCCACTACCTGGTGCTCCGCGGGTAAACATATCCTGAAGATTAATTACGGAGCCATTATGGAATAAAGAAGTCCTTAACGCCACGTTTCTTAAGCTTGCAGATTTAAAACGCCTTTGATTATTAATTCCCAAGTCGTTTGCGTCCGGAAGGGAAAATGGTCTCGCAGGATTGGACGTAATAAACATAGGCGGTTTATGACATCCTGCACAAGATGGTGCAGCTGGCGCCCCGGCAGCAGGAGGCGGAGGTGTAACAAACAAATTGGCACCTGTTTGTTCAAGAGTTGTATAGGTTTCTGAACCTTGCTGAATTCTGTCGTATTTGGATTGGTATGTAACAATAGAGCGCACATATTGTGCCAAGGCTCTCGAAATTCTTGTGGTGTCAATATCCTTACTGCCAAAAGCATTTTCAAACAGAGCAGGATAATATGACCTGGCTTTTACTTTAGCTACAATGTCGGTAAGGGTTGAACCCATTTCCAAATGATCCTGAACAGGCAATAATACTTGCAGTTCCAGGTTGGCTGCACGCTCATCCCAAAACATTTTTCCGGACTGATAAAACCGCACATTAAGTAATGGCATGGAATGTCGCTTACCATTGGCCCCTTCAAATCCGGTACTTAGCGCTCTGTTGTCTACAAAAGATTCGTTTTGCTTATGGCATGATCCACAACTGATGGTATTGTTTGCAGAAAGTATTTTGTCGTAAAAAAGAACACGGCCTAAGGTTGCGCCATCATTTGTTATGGGATTGCCTGCCGGCGTATTGTCTGTTAAGGCAAGTTCCGTAATAATATGATTGGGATAGGAAATTAAATAGGAATAAGGCGTAGCCGGCAAAGTAGGTGTATCCGAAGTAGTAACCACAGGGACGGTGATGACTTCTTTGTCTTTCTTACATCCCTGCACCGCCAGGACGGAAGAAATAGTAGCCAGAAGAATTAATTTATCTTTAAACATAGCAACGGGTGTTTTTTTTGAAGGATGGGAGACTAATGTTTGCGATGTGGAGGTTTTTTATGCATAAATAATTCTGAAAGATCACCAACAAGCAATTTATAGTGACCTTGCTGATCAGGCCTGCAAAGCTTACCAATATCCGAAAAATGATTAAGGTTAATCTGTTCAACCGTTTTTTGTTGCTCAGCAATTAATTGTATCAAAGAGTCCCTGGATGAAGAATCGCTGAGCAAAGTTTGGTATAAAGCTTTCTTCAGGCTGCGGATTTCATCTTCCTTCATATTCATTTGAGTACGATGCCGGTGAACAAGAATGTCGTATTGTTCAACCTGTTTGTCATCAAAATTGAGTCGGGCGATTATTTCCATTCGTGGACCTTCACCTCTTTTTCCTGGCTTATTATTAATCATTTGCCAGATCAGCATCACATTGCACAACAATAAAAACAGGGAAATTAAGCTGAGTAATTTTATCTTGCTCATATTCCACCATAGATTGAAGTGTTATCCATTAAGCCCATCTCATTAATCAGGTTGTTTTCTTTTGGTTTTATTTTATTATCGAGGACAAAAATATTGAACGATAATAATACGCCGATACCCAGCACAACACCAAGAATCATAACTTTCGGCGCTTTTTCCCTTTGAACCTGGTTTATCTTTGTCATAAGTTTATGATAAGATAAACTATTTGATGAAGGACTTTTTGCTCCTTTCAGTTGTTCTAAAGCTATTTCTAATTCAATTTGTTCTCTCATTTTCAAGCTATTTATCCGTCTCCACAAAAGTTTAGACGTTGATTATTGTTTATTCCTTCGAAGCGTTTATTTGTTTTAACAAATTTTGTTTTCCCCGCTGTAGCAGTGACTCTACTGCTTTATAACTTAGGTTCATTATACCGGCAACCTTTTCTATGGGAATTCCTTCAAGTTTGTTCAAAACAAGCGCAGTTAATTGGTTTTCCGGCAATTGAAGTAATTGTTGATGAAGCAATTGTTCGGCATGTTTATTCTCCATTTTATGGGTTTCGTTGGTGGTAGATTTGATTTCGGCAATAAAAGGAAGAAAGGAAACTAATTGCATGAGTTGTTTTTTTCTCTTTTTAGACTTCAAAATATCCAGGCAATGATTGACGCTTATGCGGTAAATCCAGGTACCCATTTGTGATTCCTCCCGAAACGAGCTCTGTTTTTCGTACACTTTTACGAAGATATCCTGCACCGCATCTTCCGCTTCCTGTTCTTGTTGCAGATAGCGGTAACAGAGAGAAAACACCTTGTCTTTGTGCGTATGAAAAATTTCCTCGAAATTCATTCCGTTTCAAACATATAGAAAATTCCTTCAAAAAAAGAGTAACGAGATAAAATGCCTTTCCTTGAGCTAAAGCAAAAAAACAGCCCCGGAACCGGAGCTGTTTTTTCTAAAATTAAAAAAGAAAGAATTAATGTTTAATCTGAATTTTTTGGCTGGTTTGGTTACCGTTGTTATCGTTTATATTTACGATATACAATCCGCTTGGCACAGAAGCAGTATTAATGCTTAGTTCACCATTTACAGCACTTTGTGTCATCACAATTCTACCCAGCATATCTATCATTTTAACAGAGAAGTTGTTCGTGCTTTCCATTTTAATGTTTAGTGTATTGTTTGCAGGGTTAGGATATATTTTAGCCAGATCATTACCGATTGCTACATTATCAATACTTGTTGGTATATAGATAGTGTTCAACGTTGTGTTCGTGATAATCGGTGCGTTATAATCAAAATAGATTGCCGCTGTATTGTTCATTTTTGTTCCCGGAGTAAGGTCTTTCTTTTGTTTAATACCATAAGTGATTGATCCCATGCTGCCTTTATAGTTTGTTCCGCTATCCGGCAAGTTGATATTCTCGAAACGGAATTTAATGGTTTTTCCATCTCTGTACATATTGGCATTATGTGTTGCACCAAGAATATGGATAGAGCTGATATCTAAATCATTGTCAATATCATCAGCAATAGTGATGTTTCTGGCTGCAGCCGTACCTGTGTTTTGGAAATGGATAGTGTATGTCATATCTGTATTTTTCTTTACATAACCTTGGTTTGACTCACCTGTAGGGGAAACCTCTTTTATGTTTGGATCGTAAGAAGCGGCAACGACTTTTCTATAATTATAGGTATTATTTACCAGGTTAGGATCCGTAATACCAGTAAGTGGTGCGATGTAGGCCGAAATTTTCATTGTATCTGAAGATGTAGCCGTTGTTGGTGTTTTTACCAGAACACCGGCATAGAAATGAGTAATATCGGCAGGAGAACTCAAGGTATAAGTCAATGTTGATCCGGAAACAGTTGGTGTAAGACCATAAGCAGAACTTACATAAATAAGTTTTGGATCAAGGTTTACAGTTACAGAAGTGCTTACTCCGGCTGCGATACAGGCATAGTGATAATACCAGCTCCAGGAGCCGCCCCAGAAGTAGACCATTGTGGTATCGCCGGGGTAAAAGCAACCAGCTGAAACAACCACCTGTGCATCATAACTGGTAGCTGAACTACAAGTATAGGCGAAATCTTTAGTATAAGAACCTGAAGCTGCTACAGTTAAGGAGTGAGTGCCGGTACTTGGACAGCTTGCTGTTGTGTATGGATTAGCAACAGTCAGACCAGGATAACTGTAAAAACGATTTGGGATAATAGTATAAGTTCCGGGAGGAAGGCTAAGGCTGTAATCGCCGTTATGATCTGCCCATCCTGCATTAAAGGTGTCAGAAATAACAGTATTAATCGCTACGATTGGCGTCCAGTGCAATCCGTTTTCTGCTACATCTTTGATACAGTTGCTGTTATCATCAATATACAGTTTACCATTCAGGGTTCCGCAGGTGTTGGTCAGGGTAAACGCACCGCAATAAGAGGTATCGGCAACACCGCTTGGCGCTTTTACTATCAGCCTTGGAGAAAAGGTTCCGGCAAAGGTGTATTTGTGGGAGAGATATGCATAAGCACTCCCGCTGGGGCTTCCGAAGAATATACCTCCTTTAAAAGTAGTATCCGAGCC
>DLGS01000342.1 GCA_002482815.1 Bacteroidetes bacterium UBA7688 | reverse complement strand
AAACGGTCGTGCACTGGATGCAGTGGAAGCCGGAGTCCGCGTACCTGAAGGAGACCCGAATGAACGTAGTGTGGGTTATGGCGGTCGCCCCGATCGGGATGGCCGGGTGACATTGGATGCCTGTATAATGGACGAAAATGCCAACATCGGTTCGGTCGCTTGTCTGGAATTTATCAGGCACCCGATCAGCGTGGCCCGTGCTGTAATGGAAAAAACACCTCACGTGATGCTGGTGGGTGAAGGTGCACTTCAATTTGCACTATCGCAAGGCTACAAAAAGGAAAACCTGCTGGTAGAAGCTTCAGAAAAAGAATGGAAAGAATGGCTGAAAACGAGTAAGTACGAACCGGTTGCCAATATCGAAAATCACGACACTATCGGGATGATTGCCTTGGATGCACAAGGGAATTTATCGGGCGCCTGTACCACCAGTGGTATGGCAAACAAAATGCATGGACGCGTTGGAGACTCACCTATTATCGGTGCCGGTTTATATGTTGATAATGAAATTGGGGCCGCCACTGCAACAGGGCATGGCGAAGAAGTGATCCGCATTTCCGGATGCCATCTGGTGAAAGAACTGATGCGCCAGGGAAAGACTCCGCAAGCGGCCTGCGAAGAGGCTGTTGCCAGAATAATTAAACTCACCAGACAGCGGAATAAAAATCTGAAAGATATCCAGGTAGGCTTTATTGCCCTCAACAAACAGGGACAGCATGGCGCTTTTTGTATTCAGGGTGTATTTAACTTTGCACTGAACGATAATAGCGGCAATACCTTAATAGACGCTGATTACTTTTTGAAATAAGAACAAAGAATGAAACATCAACTGGAAATTGCCTGCTTCGATCTCGATTCAGCATTGATAGCTGCCGCAGCCGGCGCAGACAGGATTGAACTTTGCGATAAACTGAGCGAAGGCGGCACCACCCCATCCTGGGAAATGGTTTTTGAAGTGAAAGAAAAAACAAACACAGAGTTTTATCTGATGATTCGCCCGCGTGGTGGTGATTTCTGCTACACAGAGGAAGAATTTGAACAAATGAAAAATGAGATCATTCTGTTTAAAAGATTGGGCGTACACGGTTTTGTATTTGGCATTCTGAATGAAAATGGAACAATAGATATGGAACGAAATAAAGATTTACTGCATTTTGCCTACCCTTTTCCCTGCACTTTTCATCGGGCTTTTGACCGTACTCCGGATGTATATAAATCACTCGAACAGCTCATAGAACTTGGGTTTTCAACTATCCTGACTTCGGGTGGTGCTGCTAATGTCAATGAAGGATTAGCAGGATTGAAAAAATTAGTGGAACAAGCAGCAGGGAGGATTGTAATAATGCCCGGTGGCGGTTTGCGCTCAGCTAATATTCAGGAAATCCGGAAGGAAAGCGAGGCTGGCTTTTATCATTCTTCTGCTATTGTCGACGAGAGCTTGCTGGCAAATAAGGAGGAAATCGAAAGTCTGCTTAGAGCCTTGAAATAATTTTCTACTAAAAAAGCCTGTCCGGAATTTTGGACAGGCTTATTCATAAAAGTTAAAATCATTTTTACTTTACCAGAAAGTTGATATTAGTGACCCATTTATTCGAGTCAGGTTCCGTTTCAGGGCCTACAAGGTATTCTTCTATAACATAATTCAAGCGTCTGCCTTTTTGAGCAATATATTGTGCCAGCACCTGATTGGCTTTTCCAAGATTGGCATATCCGCCTTTATATAAAATCGAACAGGAAATACTGGGAGGAAGGTTCACCATTTGTACCCCTGCAATAGGCTCAGTACCGCTTACTGCATATGCCGGAGCCATATCAGTCGTTTGCAAAGAATCTTCCCAGGCATAATAGAATGTTGATGCTGCACCAATTCTGCGTCCTTCTGTAGCTGTCTTCAAAGTAGCAAAAGCGCTTGTTGAAAAGGTTTGCATGTCAGTCCATTTAATTTTTCCGCGGATAGTAGCATAAGTAGTAGCCGGAAAGCTTTTTTCTTCCACACTATTCATCGAAATTTCAATAGTTGGATGTGCCTGCGCATAATCTTTTAAAAGCTCAAGACCATTTTCAAAATCTTTTCCCACCATTCTGTCAGTCATAAAGCCAAGCGCATTCATTGGAAAATCAGAATGCATCGTCATACTCCATGTTACTTCCGTATTTCCATTTTTAAGATCTATTGCTTTGATAAAACCTTTTGCATGTCCTTCCCAGGGTTTTATAAACAACAAATCGTAATCCATTTGCTTATAAGTAACGCCGGTATTCGTCATTTGGCCTTCACCGGTTTCGTCACCCAACCATTTATAACTGCTGCCGACCTGTCCGTCGATACCGATATAAGTCATTTTGGTGGTTGGCTCCACCTCCAGCCAGGGGCTCCAGTTGGGCCAGTTCCTGAATCTTGAAATCTGGTTAAAAACTACTTGCTGAGGGGCTTTTATAGTAGTGGTCCTGACTATTGTGATATCTTTTGGTTGGGTAAGTCCTAATATCAGAAATACAATAATCAATATCAATATCAGGATACCCAAAATCTTGAAAAACTTCTTCATAAGTAGGTTTTTATTCACCAAAATAAGAAATGTTTGCAAAAAAAATAATTCATCTCTGCAAAAAATGCAAAAATGAATTATTTAAATTTTAATAAAATTTAATGAATACCTTAATACTCGTCCTCGTTAAAGAAGAAATCCTCCTGGGTAGGATAATCAGGCCAGATATCTTCTACTCCTTCGTAGACTTCTCCTTCATCATCCAGTTCCTGGAGATTTTCAACTACTTCCAGTGGAGCACCTGAGCGTATTGCGTAATCGATCAACTCGTCTTTTGTGGCTGGCCATGGAGCATCTTCAAGATGAGATGCCAATTCTAAAGTCCAAAACATATTAATTAATTAGAATTTTATTTTGTGAATTGACGCAAATGTAAGTGTTAAGTATTAAAAACAAATTTTTTTTTCGAAAGCTTTAAGATAGGCAAAATAAATGCCTGATTTTTATGTTTTAGTAAATCAAAAATAGAAAACCAAAAAAGTATTCCTTATTTTTGGCAGCTTAGTACTGGCAAGGTCAATGGCAGAACTGCCAAAGACAATAAGAAGTAAATAAATACGTTTAAATACAAATAAATCAACCCATTTCTACAGCTTGAATCCGTACAAATTTCCAGTTTACTTTTTAATTCTGCTTTGTCTTTTATCCGGCAATGCCCTTTTTGCACAAAAAAGCAATTCGGACAGCCTTAAAATTGCACGACAAAAGACCACTGACAGTATGCGTGCTGTACAGAAAAAACGCAGTGACAGTCTTGCTGCCATAAGCTCTGCCAAGGAAAGTAAAAGCTACAAGGACAGTATTACAAAAGCCCGAAATACTACTATAAATACCCTTCGCGAAGCCAGAGCAAAGTATTTTGATTCTATTAATCTTGAAAGAAAACGTGCATTAGACAGTTCTATCGCTATAAGAAAAGCAAATTCAGAGCAAATTCAGCAAAGGATGAAGGCGAGGACGGATAGTCTCACCCGTATCAGAAAGTATAAAGAAAGTAAACGTTACCTTGATAGCGTCAACAAAGTAAGAAATGCGCGGCTGGACAGCATGCGAACAAGCCGGACCAAATATTTCGATTCTCTCAAAAGCATAAGGCAGAAAACTTTAGACAGCTCAATTACATCCCGCAAAAAAGTAAGTGATTCCCTGAGAGCAAAACAAAAAATAAAAACGGATAGCCTTGCCAAAATCAGGAAATACAAAGAAAGCAAACGTTATCGCGACAGTGTGCAGGTAACCCGTCAATCACGCCTTGACAGTATCCGTACTGTAAGGAAAGTCTTCAGCGATAATATTATTTCGGTACGCAAAAAAACCTTGGATAGTCTTACAAAAGCGCGAAAAATCAAACTGGACAGCCTTACCAAAGAACGCCAGCGAAAATCGGACAGCCTTAAAAATGTCAGGGATTTGCGTGCAGATAGCCTTGCCAAAAAGAAGGAGCTAAGGGAAAAGCAGGTTAAGGCAGACCAGAAGAAGAAAGAAGATAAGATGAAGATGGCGCTCGACCTCAAAATAAAAAAGAAACATGAGGCCTGGAGTAATGAGAAAATGTTGAAAAAGAAATGGGGTCCGGTAAGGCAGGTATTCCAAAACACCTTCACGCGCTATAATTATTACTTCAACGCCAACCGGAAAATGGAAGAAGCGCGCGCCAATATGAAGCGCCGCAAAAAAGACAATTTCGAAGAACGGATTGATTTGTTTCCTTTTGACCCGAATGTGGACTCTACCGTATTTGCTTCGGATATGGATACGATTATCCGCAAAGCTTCTGTTGGCATACAGATTCATGACCCCTGGACTAAATGGGCGGATGACCTTTATCTGTTAATGGGTCAGGCGTATTATTACCGTGGTGACTATGAACGCGCCACTACATCCTTCAAATATATTATTGGTATGCGTAACCAAAAATATAATCAGAAGAAAAGGAAAAAAGATGAGAAGGAAAATAAAGGAGAAATTACCCAAAAAGAAAAGAGCAGATTTAAAAAAATATTCCTGCACGAGCCTGCACATAACGATGCTATTTTGTGGCTGACCAGAACTGATGCTGATAGCAAAAAAACATCTGATGCCGAAGCAATTCTGGATTTACTGGATGCCAGCACGAAGTTGTCGAACAAGATGAAGGCCAAAATAGCACTGGAAAGAGCAAACCTGGCAATCCGGAAAGGAGAAAATAAAGAAGCAAGCAAACAGCTCGGCCTGGTAATAGCCTCTAAATCCATTTCAAAAGATATGCGCCAAAGAGCTGCTTTCCTGAATGGACAAATTTTATATGACCTTGGGTCTTTTGACAGCTCAGCTTATAATTATAAGAAAAGCCTTGCTATGCATCCGCCAATTGAAATGGATTTTTATGCCCGGAAAAACCGTGCCGCCGCCATTGCAGAAGCAGGAGGGGATCAGAAGCAATCTATTGCATCCATTAAAAGCTTATTAAAAGATGGCAAGTATGCCCCATATTATGAGCAGGTGTATTTCATTCTTGGAAAGCTTTCTGCCAATGATAACAGAACAGAAGAGGCGCTGGCTAATTATTATAAAAGCCTGCAGCAACCTAAAACCACCCGTAAACAAAAAGCCATCACTTTTGCAGCCATTGGTAACATTCAATACAAAACAGGACAATACAACCTGGCTAAAAAATCTTATGATAGTGCATCTTATTTTGCTAAAGGAATTGCCGATAACGAAGAATTAAATACTGCTTTGAGAAGAGGAAAATCGTTGGATAAAATTGAAGAGCCATACAATCTGATGCACATTCAGGACAGTTTGCTCCGATTATCAGCAATGAGCGAAAAAGAACAAAAAGCAGCCATCAAAAAATACCTGAAATACCTGGAAAAACAAAAAGAAGACAGTATTGCCAATGCAGCAGCCGCAGCAGCTTCAGGCTCATTGGCCAGCACCGGTGCCGCATCCGGATCAGCCGGTCCAAGCAGTTGGTATTTTGGCAATCCGGTAGCCGTTCAGCAGGGATACAATGAATTCAAACGCAAATGGGGAAATCGCCCGCTTGCTGATAACTGGCGCAGAGCTTCATCCTCCAGTTTTGGTGCAGGCACATTAATCGCAGCACAGGACACCACGGAAGAGGAAGAAAATACCGGAACTGAACTTACAGAAGCATCTTTATTAGCTTCAATACCTAAAACGGATGCTCAGTTGGGCAACGTCAATAAAAAACTGAAAAGAGCTTACATCGACCTTGCACGTGCCTATATTAAAGATGTTGAAGAGTATAAAGAAGGATTAGCGAGTCTTGATTCCCTGAATAAAAGATATCCGAATCATGAATATCCTGATGAAGAATTATCTTTACGATATACCGCTGCTTTGAGACAAAACAAACTGGAAGAAGCTGAAAGCCTGAGACAAAAATTATTGAACGGTTATCCAACTTCTCCATTTGCGAAAGAACTGGAGTCTGATGGAGGAAAAGACACAAGCTCTGCAGCAACAACAACCGTTGAAAATGTATCTCAGTATTACGAAGCGACCTACCAAATGGCGATGGACCATCAGTATGACGAAGTGATAAAACGAGTGGCTAATGCAAAACGTATGTATGGCGATCCGGTTTATGTCCGTAAATTCAAAGTCCTGGAAGCGCTCTCCTATGCCTCTGTTGGTCAATACAAAAAATCAGATACTTTAATTGCAGCGTATATTAAAGATAATCCTTCTGACTCCTTGCGTCCATGGATTGATGCGATTTCAAAATTTGTCAATGAACAGAAAGTAGCAGATACAGTGAAATCGGATTCAGGTAAAGTGTCAGTTATCAAACCGGCTCTTGATAGTGCGGGCATGGCTGCCAAAGCAAAAATGGATTCAATAGCGAAAGCAAAATCATTGATTCCGGCTCAATATGTTTACAAACCAAAAGAAGCTCATTACAGCCTGTTTATTTTTGGTATTCCGGACGCCAAGACTGCTGGTTTCAGGTCGGGATTAACGGATTATGCTAAACTTAAATTTAGTAATATGATTGTAATTTCTGAATTGGAGATGCTGAATCCAACCGAAAGTATGGTTATTACAAAACCATTTAAGGATGCCAATCAGGCAAAAACCTTTATGAATTCAGCTAAAAACGAACCATTATTGTTCAGGGAAATGGCAAAAGATTCATACCGGTATGTCATCATTTCTGAGAGCAACTTTTTGAAATTGAAAGCAGATAAAAAACTGAATGACTACATGATTTTTTATAGAAAAAACTACAAATAAACATAACCGCTTGTCTTCCTGGTATGGAAATTCAGGAATCAAGTATCTTTATGCATTACTTGAGTAAGCTTAAAGGCAAAGCAATTTTATGAAAGAGCAACAAATCAATTCTAAAGCGGCAATATATACAGTGGTAGTTCACGCTGCTTTGCTCATTTTGTGTTTGTTTATCGGATACACCCTGCCCGCCACAC
>DLGS01000180.1 GCA_002482815.1 Bacteroidetes bacterium UBA7688 | reverse complement strand
CAGTTTCGTCAGTGAAAGTTTCGTTCAGCGCCTGTACCACCACTGACAGTTTGCCTTCCCCAATTGCTGGTAGTGCTGCCACGCGAAACAGAACACGGGCTTCGCTGTTAGCTTTAATGGACACTTTTTCTGCTGCACTGCCATTCACTTTCAATTCTCCTGTTGTTTTAATGCTGATGTTTGCCACCGCATCTTTTGCTGTTGTATTGCTCACAGTTACCGGCATCAATACTTCATCTTTCGGGCTCAGGAATCTTGGCAATGCTGCACTAATGACTACAGGGTCGGCAACTTTCATATGGTTATCTGCACTGCCAAATGCTTTTCCTTTGTAAGCAAAAGCCATTACACGGATATCACCTGAAAACTGCGGTACATCAATGTCGTAGCGCACATTTCCATTTCCATCCGCCTGCAAAATACCACTCCAAAAAGAAACCAGTTTAATCCGGTTGACAAATTTCGGGTTTACGCGCAAGGTATTGCTTTCTCCTGCGCCATCGCCGCCGGTGCTGCTTCTGGTTGTTTTTATTTCCGGTAAAAGCAAGGGGTAAATGTCATAGCTGTTTACCGACAAGCCGACTTTCTGGTAGAAATACTTATAGGGTTCCGGGGTCTGGTAATTTTTTACCTGAAGAATGCCTTCGTCAACTGCAGCTATGGTTACATACGCATTGGGTGCTGTTTTTACAGTAATGGTCTGTTTCGTTTTTGACCTCGATTTTTCTGTCATTTTTACGGCAACGGGCAACTCATTCCTTCTGTCTTCAACAAACACATTTTTAAATCCGTGCGCAACAGTCAACGGCATATCGCTGCCATCCATTGCACGGAACAAGGTTGCTGATATGTAAACGTTTGGTAAAAATTCATCGTTCGTTTTCAAATCAAGCGATGCGGAGCGGTCTTTTGTATTGAGGTAATGATGCTCAATGATATGGTCACGCTCTACTGTTACCAATAGTTTCCCTTCAAACGGTGTTGTAAATAACAGGTTTATTTTCTCCCCTGAATTGTATTTTTCTTTGTCGGCCTTAATGCTCACATTTCCTTCATTGTTAACTTCAAATGAAGTGTATTGTGTATTCCCATAACCCCAGGCATACAGGTATTGCGACACATAATTGTTTGTCCCGGGAAGGGCAATTCTGATTTCGTATTCTCCACTCAATTGTGGTACAAAACTGAAGTTCGTTGCTGTTCCGCTGATTTTAATTTGTTGGGTAGAAACAATGCGTTCGTCCTGCTGTGATTTATAACGATAGCGGTCGCCATCTTTCTCAATCACGGTGTTCCATTCTTTTTTAATGACAGTTACCTGTGCTGCCACATTATGCTGAGCTACGCCATTTTTGTCTGTTGCCACCAATGGCAGTTTTACAAGGCTTTTTGTGCCAACATAATCCAATCCTGATTTGATGCCGATGTAATAAGGTTGTGAATAAACGGTGAAATGTTCATAGCGATGCACCGGACGGCCGGTCTCGTCAAAAACAGTGGCCATAATATTTCCTTTTACAAACCCTGCATCCTTTAATTCCGGTCCGATTCCAAACAATTCTGTAGCGTTGCCACGTTCAGCTGTTTGTCCTTCCCGCAATACCGTGCTGAAGTTGAAATTGTTGCGTATGCTGAAATTATAATCCTCATAATCTTTGGCCTCAAATGTTGCTTTATCCATATTCAGTTCACATTGATAATTGCGGTTTGCGGCCGGAGTTCCAAACAAATTATCTGCCTGAATAGTACTGCGCACGGTGTCGCCGATTTTATACTCTTTTTTATCAATCTTCACTTCGACTTTCATTCTGTCCGGTACAAAATCCTCTATGCTGATGTTGTAACTGTTCAACAGAATATCGTTGCCCGAATGGAGTTCCAGCGTATAAGTACCGGTTAGAGCAGAATTGGGAACAGAAAAAGACGTTTCTGCAGAACCTTCTTCATTCAAGGTTTTGCGCATGGATGCAAATTCCTTGCCATTCGGCATCAGCAATTTGAATTTCACCGGCATTTCACCTGGCATATTCCATTGCTCGTCGCGCACTACAGCGCTGACATGTAAGGTTTCTCCGGGACGGTAAAGATTGCGTTCCGCATATATCATTGCATTTAATCCGGTCGCATTTGGCATTCTTCCGCCAACATCAAAGCGTGAAGTTTCCACGCGGGATTGGTTTAACCAAACAAAGCTGAATTCCTCATTCATTCGTGCGGTCACCAGTCCGATACGGAAGCCAGGAGCCGTTTTGCTGATGTTTTTAAAGACAGCCATACCATCATTATCCGTTGTTGCGGAGTATACTTTTTGATTATTGGTGCTGATAAAGGATAATTTCACGTTGGAAAGGGCACCGGTATTGCGGATTGAATTAGCAAACACATACATATTATCCTTGTCTTCTTTTACAATGAGACCGATGTCGGATAGCGATAATATTTTTGAATCCTGTATCCAGTAATGGTCTTTTGAAGCAACACAAACCACATACACGCCGTCATAATCTTTTATTTTATCCTGGAAGTCGAGGTGCAGGATTCGCGCAGCATTCTGTGCGGGTAGCTGTGAAGTTTTGTATGTTTTTTTGAAAATGGTATCACCAAGGTCTTCGGTATTATAATACATATAATCCCCGCCATAATTGTCTTCATCGTCGTAGTGATAGCCCCATCTTTTATCTTTTCTGAGGAAAAATTCTAAGTTGTTTTCATATACTTTGATAATCTGAACTTCCACTTCCGGTACATTCACAATGCTCAACGCCAGATTTTTAAAACCCTTGGAAGAAAGGTAAACGCCTTTTGTGTTCACAAAATGAACTTCAGGTTTCAACTCGCCAAAATGAATTTGTTCGGAATAATTTTCTTTCAAACGACCACCATAACTGCCTTCCATTTGTTTGTCAATGAAAAGGGTGTATGCTTTGTCTGCTTTGATTTCTTTTCCGGTGATGGTAAAGCCGGCCTCGTTCAGGCTTATTTCAAAAGGTGTTGCAGGTTCTAATCTTACTGCTGCTTTTAAATTGGTTTCTGTTAATGGTTGTGAAGTATTGACCGTAATAATTCCTTCTGTTCCATTGTGCTGCGCCATTACACCCGTTACTTCGAGGTTGTATCGCGATGGAATATTAGCGGTAAAAGAAGTGTCTTTATCTGAAACATAAGCAGTGTTAATCACCTTTATGCCTTTGCTCAACTCGATTTTTAAGGGCGTTTCTTCGTCTTTTTCATTTAAAGGCAAAAACTGCACACTAACCGATTTGGTGCCGGTTGCCGCGACAGCATTAAATTGCACAGCCCGGCCGTTGTATTTTAAGGCAAGGTGCGTAGCAGCTTCCGAAGCTGAGATGTCATAGTTGAAATCAAGATCCATCTGCACCAGTACCGAAGACATATCCATACTGCGTGTCCAGGAAAGATGAGTGTTCACCACCTTTAATCCTGGTGTGTGAAATTTGATTTCTTTACCCGAACCAAAATTGAATTTTCGTTTGCTTTTGTTGAACAGGTTGGGGGAGAGCACCCCGGTATATTCCGTACCTGGCTTAAATCCGTCTGCCGGTGAGAATACCAGCTCCGAGGAAGAATTCCATTTGAACATCCCCTGAACCTTAGGTGTAAATACAATATACGCCGTTGAATCCCAGCGTTGCAACAGGCTGTCAGGATACAGGTCTTTGTCGAAAGTGAATTGCAGGTTTTGCTGCAAGGCTATTTCTTCTTCAAAGTTTTTGGAGCTGATGCTCAGTTCATTTTTCTTGTTACGACAAGAGCCCAGCAGAAGAATGCTGAGCAGTATTGCGAAGGTGACCTTTGCGGTATGCATAAAAAAGAGGATGAGATTGTGAAGGATAATCTTCACTCTCAAAATAACGGAGTATTTTTTGGAAAAGTATATTTTGTGCCGGAATTATTTTGGACTTTAATAAAATCGTAATCGTTTTAAGTTTGAGGATTTTTTGGTTCTGTTTATTTTTTTATTACTGTGACATTTGATTATATATTTACAGTTCTTAATCAGGCATTGTAAAACATATTTGCACGAAATATTTATGATTCGAAGATTTACTTTTATTTCAACAGGCTATCTGCTTTTGCAGTTTTTGTTGATTGCGCTATATAGTTGTAATGAAGACAAGACTAATAAATGCAAAGTTGTCGAATCAATTACATTAAGCCTTATTGATAATGGCGGTTTGAATCAAAAATCCGTACAAAATAATACTGTTTATGCCAAAGCACTACTTATACGGGCAAATGTGAAGCAATCAGTAGACATTTGCTCGAAAAGTGAAGTTTCATCATTTGTAAACGCCGCCTATGCCAGTTATAAAAAGAATGAGTACAAAAGGTCTTTTTACCTGACATCAACTCATGTCTACGCAGACCACGATTTTGATTCGAAACATCCTGCCGGGTCTGATATTAAAGATTTGTTTGTGGTTAAAGGTGATGATTATTATCTGATGTCTGCTCCCGATGATACTTCATTATTGTTCACCTTCAGTGTCAAAAATATTTATAATATAGACGGTTATAGTAGCCGGGATACGTCATTGATGGCAAGCACAAATCCCCTAAAACTAAAGAAGTAATGAAGGTTCTTTATTCAATATTGCTATTTCTTTTAATGAAGAATGTTGTTTTGGCTCAAGCCAGGCCGCTAAGCATTTCTGCGGGATTATTCACAGGTGTTCCGATTGTTCACCGTTCCAATGCCATTGACGATTTTTTTATCAATAAGTATAAATCAGGCTCAGGCTTTAATCTTGCTGTACATTATAAAATAAAAAGTAATTGGGAATTTGGCTTTTATGGAAATTGGAGCACTATAAATATTTCCCGTAAAAATTCCGGTCAGGCAATTGTTGAATCACAATCATCTCCGGGTTATCTGTACAGTGCAAAAGGAAAGGGAAATATTCAGACCAATGTTTGTGGCTTTGAAATCAGTAAGATTTTTGTGTTTAATCAATGGTCTTTGGCTGCTTTTCTTCGGTCTGGTGTTTATTATACAACGGCTGCAAGCCTGGATCTTTCCTTAACAGAAAAGGTAGAGAATGAACATTATTATAAAGAGACAAGCTGGAAGGCGTCCGCTGAAGAAACCTATAGTCATTCCTTTCCATTATTGGTTAGCAGTGGGGTTAAGCTGACCTATCAACATAGTCCTGTAAACGCCATTTATCTTGGTATTCAATATAGTACTGGTTCGTTAGGGTTTGATGTAGTAAAAGAAACAACAGATTTTTATGATATAAAATCAAGTGAGACAATTTCGTTTCAACAACAGTATAGTTTCATCAGTTGCGAGCTGGGTTATAAGGCTTCTATCAGGATATCTAAGAAAAATAAACCTGCTGCCATTCAGCAATAGGTATTGTTCATTTCTGTTTAGGCATTGTGATCATATACGCTAAAGAATATTAATAAAATATTTTTTGGTTAATAAAATGGCAGTCCTTACTTTTGCAACTCAATTTTCAAGATTGCTCTTATTTTAAGTTTGCATTTGGAAGATTTGTTTCACACAATTCGTTAACACCAAAAAAGAAAAAACATGGCAAAAGAAATCTCAGGCTATGTGAAGCTGCAATGTAAAGGCGGCCAAGCAAATCCAGCACCTCCAATCGGACCAGCATTGGGTTCTAAAGGGGTAAACATTATGGAGTTCTGCAAGCAGTTCAACGCTCGCACTCAAGACAAAATCGGTAAAATTCTTCCGGTTCTTATCACAGTTTATGCTGACAAATCATTTGATTTCGTTATCAAAACTCCTCCGGCTGCAGTACAATTGATGGAATTAGCAAAAGTTGCTAAAGGTTCTAAAGAGCCAAACCGCCAGAAAGTTGGTAAAGTTACATGGGCTCAGGTAGAAGAAATCGCTAAAGACAAAATGGCCGATCTTAACTGCTTTACACTGGACAGCGCTATGAAAATGGTAGCAGGTACAGCACGCAGTATGGGCTTCACAGTTGAAGGCGACGCACCGTGGATAAATAATTAATCCCGGGCAATTTCATTTATTTCAAAAACATTGTAACAATGGCAATCACTAAAAACAGAAAAGCCGCAGAGGCTAAAGTAGATAAAAACAAATTCTACTCACTTACTGAAGCCAGCGCTTTGGTAAAAGAACTGAACTGCACCAAATTTGATAGTTCGGTAGACGTTCACATCCGTTTAGGCGTTGATCCTAAAAAAGCAGACCAGGCTTTGCGTGGTACTGTATCTTTACCTCACGGTACTGGTAAAACAAAACGCGTTTTGGTGCTTTGCACTCCTGATAAAGAAGCTGAAGCAAAAGCTGCCGGTGCTGATTTCGTTGGTCTTGACGAATTCGTTGCCAAAATCGAAAGCGGATGGACAGATATTGATGTTATCATCGCTACACCATCTGTAATGCCGAAAATCGGTAGATTAGGTAAAGTACTTGGTCCTCGTAACCTGATGCCAAACCCGAAAACAGGAACTGTAACCAACGACGTTGCAAACGCAGTGACTGAAGTTAAAGGTGGTAAAATCGCATTTAAAGTAGATAAAGCAGGTATCATTCACGCATCAGTTGGTCGTATCTCTTTTGATTCCGCCAAACTTGCTGAAAATATTCAGGAATTAGTAAACACATTGATCAGAATGAAACCGTCTACCGCAAAAGGTACTTACATCAAAGGTGTGAGCATGGCTTCTACAATGAGTCCTGGAGTAGCTGTCGACACTAAAACTGTTGGGTAAGTCCGGGCGTTTAATTTATTCCAAAACATTTAAAAAATTCAAGCAATGAATAC
>DLGS01000397.1:997-4415 GCA_002482815.1 Bacteroidetes bacterium UBA7688 | reverse complement strand
ACACTGAACTATAGTTTAGGTTTTATCCAATTTGGCACAGGGCTTTTTGCCACTGTGAACGATCAAGTTCCAACACAAGGCGACTATGTGGCCTCTTCTCCTAATGATGTTTATGGTAATTGGATTACACCACTTGAAGTGGGTGCTGGAGGAAAATTATATGCTGGTTTTGAAAAACTATATTCGCTGAATCCAGACACCTTTCAATGGGAAGAAGAAATAACTTTTCCGCTGACCAATCAAAACATCGACCAAATCAAAGTAGACCCCAACAATGACCAACGCGTGATGTTTTCTTCGAATAACCAATTGTTCATTTCGAATGGCTTGAATCCTATGGTTTTTACGGAATTGTATCTTCCTGAATTAGGTGACATTACCAATTTTGCTTTCAATCATCAAAATCCACAGATTTTATATGCCACCAAATCCGATCATGTTTTAAGGTCGCTGAATGGTGGAGTGAATTGGGAAAATATTTCATACAATTTACCTAATGGGACAAAAATCGATATTGTGCATCAATCAAGTAGTGAAAACAATACCATTTATGTAGCCTTGTCAAGAGCGGTTTATTATTTGGACGATTCAAGTACGACATGGACCTTACTCAGCACTGGACTTCCCAACACCACCATCACCGATTTGGAAATAAATGCAGTTGAAAATCATGTTTTGGTATCGACTTACGGTCGTGGAATTTGGAGAACATCGGTATCGCCCACTAGCTTGAGTTCGGATGGTTTTGAAAAAGATGATTCTTCACTTTTTTTCTACCCAAATCCAGCCCAAAATGGCTATGTTCAATTCAATAGTGTAATCGATGAAGCTGTAACGGTGCATGTTTTTGATATGAATGGTAGAAGAATTTTTCAGAAACAGTTAGATGGAATTTCTTTGGATACTAAAATTGATGTTTCGCCAATCAGTAGTGGTAAATACATCATTCAATTGATTTCAGAACATCATTTGGTTACCAAAAAATTAATAATTAAGTAAGATTAAATAGGAGATGGAAGTGGGGAGATGGAATCCCGAAGCTTCGGGAGGAAGATGGAAGATGGAATTTTTTAAGTCTTAATTCTTAATACCCGATAGCTCGGATATCCACAACAGTTAGTGCGGTTTTTCAAACCGTGCCCACAAAGAGTGAATATCACCCTTAAAATATTCGTAAGAAAACAAAAAAATCCCTTTCAAAACTGAAAGGGATTTTGCTTTTATAAAGTGCCTAAAACTACTTCAAGACCCTTTTCTCTATATCGTTTGAGTTTACAATCCGGACAATTTCTAATGCTTGAGCGTTTTTAATTTTAAGCAGCTAAGTTGTCATTTCGACGAAGGAGAAATCTCATCAAGAAGCTCCACAAACTTGATTCAGATTATGTGATTTCTCCTTCGTCGAAATGACAAAACTGGCTCATTCTATTCTTAACGTAATGAAATTCTTCTCGGGGGAGAATTGAGAGATTTTAATTATTGTTTATTGATTTATTTTCTGTTTTTACGGAAAACCGTATTTTCTACTGCACCAACTTCTTTAGCTTTGTGTTAAAGAAATAGGGTTTCCCCTAGTGGTAGGGGAGATTTTTTTGGTATTTTTGGGAGGGATAACAATCTATTAATCAAGATGGCCACGCGAAGGGATTCGCGCGGTAGCGGGGGTTCCAATAAAAGAGTCACTTATATAGGCTCTGGCGGCTTGTACGAAGAGGCAATTCCACAATAAATAAAAACAGGTACTTTATTAATTCACCGCCATTTTATTGTACTTATTGCGGTATTCAATCGGGTTTAAACCCGTTATCTTTTTAAAAATGGTACGAAATGCTTTAGTGTCCGTATAGCCCACATCGTACATGACTTCATTGATGTTTTTACGGCTGGTTTCAAAGCTCTTTTTGGCGCATTCAATTTTCACTCTGTTAATATATTCCAACACAGAGTTATTAGTAGCCGTTTTAAATCGTCTTTCAAAACTCCTTCTGCCTAATAACACCAGATCAGCCAAGGCATCAATCGTGATTTTCTCCTGAATATTATCTTCAATGAACTCCTGTGCCTGTCTGACCGCATCATCATTATGATTTTTCTGTCCCTGAAACATGGCAAATGTCGCCTGGCTGTCCCGATCGATATCAATGGCAAAATATTTAGACGCTAATATGGCGGTTTGCCTGTCGGTGTATTTTTCGACCAGATGCAATAGTAAGTTCCAATACGAGTTGGCACCCCCACTCGAATAAATACGCTGTTCTTCGGTAATTATGCTTCCGTCTATGACTTCTACCTCAGGAAACATTTCACGGAATTCATTTTGAAAACCCCAATGCGTGGAGCATTTTTTACCATTCAGCAAACCTGTGGAAGCCAGCAGAAATGCGCCGACACACAAGGAAGCCACTTCAGCACCTTTATGATACTGTTCGTTTATCCAGGGCAAAAGCTTTTGGTTTTGAGCAATCGCAGTCTTCATATCGCCAAACAAAGCCGGAATTACGATCAGATCGGTGGTTGTAATGTCTTTTAAAAGCTGGGATGTATTCACCGAATACAATCCGTCGTTTAATTTCACTTCTTTCTTTAGGCCTACTAACTGCACATCAAACAACGGTTTCTTGCCTGACACCGCCATAAACTGATTTACTGCCGAAAACAAATACTGCGGGTCTGCAATAGCCTGCAAAACCGAACTTTCAGGAACGAGGATACTTACTTTTTTCATCATTGCTTGGTTTCAATACTAATTCCAAAGATAAAAAAATAGTTTGTCGTAAATCACCCTTATGTTGTCATTTTTACACATCGCCCCTCTCCTATTTCTGCTCCATCTTTGTACTATCAATTAACAATTAAAACATTAAACAAATGGCAACAAAAATTTTTATCAATCTGCCGGTAGCAGATTTACAAAAGGCAATGTCCTTTTACACAGCAATTGGATTTACAAACAATCCACAGTTTACAGACGAAACAGCCGCCTGTATGGTTTTAACCGAAGAAATCTATGTGATGCTGTTAACGCATTCCAAATTCAATGAATTTACTCCAAAAGAAGTAGGCAATGCTTTCAAGACAGCATCGGTAATCAACTCTCTGTCGGTTGACAGCACGGAAGAAGTCAATGCTATGATTGACAAAGCAATTAATGCAGGCGGTAAAGAACCGGTTGAAGCCAAAGATTATGGTTTCATGCAACAGCGAAGCTTTGAGGATTTAGACGGGCATCTTTGGGAAGTCCTTCATATGGAGATGGCTCAAATTCCACAACAATAACACCCTAAGATGGCACAGCTGAATTCTTATCTGACTTTCAACGGCAACTGTCGCGAAGCCATGACATTTTACAGAAAATGCCTCGGTGGCGAACTGGAACTGCAAACTATAGCCGGTTCCCCAATGGCAGAACAAATGCCTC
>DLGS01000397.1:0-991 GCA_002482815.1 Bacteroidetes bacterium UBA7688 | reverse complement strand
CCCTTACCAGTGGCGCTATCGTCATTATGGGATCGGATCTGGCTCCAGAAAACTTTATTAAAGGCAATGCCGTTTCCATGATGCTGACTTTTAGCAGTGAAAAAGAAATAAGAAAGGCCTATACAGACTTATCCCAAGATGGAGATGCTTCACACCCGTTAGAAGTAACCTTTTTTGGTGCCTTATTCGGGCATCTTACGGATAAGTTTGGCCATCAGTGGATGTTTCATTATCCCTTAAAAAAACATTAACCCATTAAAACTAATACCATGAAAAAAGACGAAATACTATTCTGGTCTACCACCATCATCATTTTTATTATGGAAGGCATCATTCCGGCCTTAACCTCACAGACAGCACTTGCCAAAGAAGGCATCAGCCATATGCAATATCCGGTTTACTTTGGTAACGCTTTGGTTGTCTTTAAAGTAATTGGAGCTTTAGTAGTTATTATTCCACAAGTGCCAAAATTTGTAAAAGAATGGGCATACACCGGTTTCGGCTTTGTATTTATATTTGCAAGCATCAGTCATTTTGCTGTTGACGGATTTGGGTTTCAAGCCATACTCCCTTTGATTTTCTTTGGAATATTAGCCGTTTCCTATACCTTGTACCACAAATTAAATCCATAAGGCGATGTCATTTCAAGCGTATATCAACACCATTGAAGCGAAGACAGGCAAAACGCCTGCTGACTTTAAAGAACTGGCAGAAAAGAAAGGTTTTCTGAAAGAAGGGCAAGTCGTTGCAACGGTAAAAGCAACGCAGATTACCAATTGGCTCAAAGAAGAATTTGAATTGGGGCACGGACATGCGATGGCGATTTATGCATCCTTTAAAGGGAAGACGGAATAAGACGTAACGGTGGCCTATACTAGGAGAAGCGCCAATATTTCGTAAAGAAAACCAATACATAAATTGCTGCGGTTGCTTCTGCACTCCGTGCGGTTGCTTCTGCACCCCGATTGCTCGGATATCCACAACAGTTAGC
>DLGS01000179.1 GCA_002482815.1 Bacteroidetes bacterium UBA7688 | reverse complement strand
GGGTGCCCGCATAGAGCTGCTGTGAATTATCCTGAATCTGTTGGATGATGCGCTCTGCATCAGGGTTTGGTACTCCTATTTTTGATTTCAAAACACTGGTAAGCACATTGATTCTGGTCAATTTATTTCCTACCTCATCGTGAAAATCTTCAGCCGTCCGTTCACGAACCCGGCTTTGTTCCTCTCTCCTCAAATCATCTTCACGCTGCTTTCTTTTTGATTTTCTTTTATTGGCAGAATATTGAAGATAAACTCCCAGCAAAACAGCAAGTCCGATTATAGAAATCACAAACCAAATGCTTTTGTGAAAAGGAGTTTTGATATGAAATGAATAAACAAGCGAAGTTCCGTTCTGAACTGAATCATTCACTTTACACATCACTTTCAATGTATAATTACCTGGCTCGAGGCCGGAAAAATTAATGGTATTTTCTTCGCTCCATTCCGACCAATTGGTACCTGAACCTTCGAGAATATATCGATAATAAATCCTGTCTGCAGGACTTAAAGTAATGGCCTGAAATGCAAAGCTTAAATTATTATAACGATAAGGCAAATCCAGATTTTCAGGAACTGCATACCAGGGTTTTGTTCCGGAATAATAAACACTGTCAATCTTCTTTCCGCCAAAGAGTTTTACCGATTCCAATACAATACTTACCGGATGCGGAACAGTAGGTTTTGCGGATGAAAAATAACATGAAACACCTTCTGTTGTACCAAACCAGAGATGGCCTGAAGAATCAGCGAAAGTCGCGTTGCTGTTACTTTCCATTCCGATAATACCATTAGCTTTTCCAAAAGTTTTGATTGATACTTTTTCTCCTTCCATTTTTATCCGGCAAATACCCATCCCGGTTCCTGTCCAGATATTACCCTCATTATCTTTAATTAAATTATAAACAAAATCGGAGCTCAGGCCGGTTTTGGAATTAAGGATCCGGACTGAATTTTTTTTGAGTTCAAGAATAACAATACCCATTTCAGACGTTCCGATAAAAAGTTTGCCATCCTGAAAAACCATACACTGTGCAGCAATACTATCAACAACATTATTTCTTATCCACGTGTTTGCCATACCCTGATTGACCAGTAAAAATCCGTTTTGAGTTGATACTAGCAAACTGTCGTTTCCAATACCCGCAAAACAAACCGGGGACGATTCATTAAGCTTAACGTAGCTGGCTTTACCGTCTTTAATACAAAGCATATCACGCTTCAACCCAACATACAAGACCCCATTCCCGTCAAGGTGCATTGCACTGATGTGGTTGATTTCTTGTTCGAATTCACCAGCACTAAACTTTTTCAGTTTTCCGTTTTCCAGGCAATACAAACCATTGTTCCGCGTGCCTATCCAAAGTCCTTTATTATGCTGCCAGACAATACCGGTAATAACTTCATGGGTTAATTCAGGTGTAGGAATATTAGTGATGCCATCTTCGAAAGAGAATTTACTAATAAGCCCCTGATAACTGGAGAAATAAACTGTCCCCTTATTATCTCCTGATATACCGGTCACTTGTTTATTCAACAGTCCAAAACTTTCATCCAAACTGATAAACGGACCTCCGGAATAACGGAAGACACCCTCTCCATCTGAGCTCATCCAGATATTACCTTCCTTATCAGAAATGATCTCATAAATGATATTGTTCGTCAAACCACTTTTCTGATTAAACCAACTGATACCGGTATCAATTAAGCGGTAAGCTCCGTTCGTACCTGCAAACCACAGCTGACCATTTTTCCCCTCTGCCATGCTCAACAAGGGATTTTGTAAAACCGATTTACCATTAATCTGATACGGTTCTATTCTACCATTCCTTACTATATACAGCCCCTTATTGCACAGAGCCCAAACACGATGCTTACTATCTTCGTATATCTTCAATACAGCAAGAAAAAAATCTGACGAAACTACACTGTCTTCAAAAAAGCTGTTTGTTTTATCTAAGGTATAAACAGAACCCTTTTCTGCAGCAGCTTTCAGTTTGCCCTGCGTGAAGGAAATTGTTGAAAATAAATTCGGCGACTGAACAGAACTGAATTTTTTTTCATCAGCCTTTTTATGAAAAATTTTTCCGTCTTTCAGTAAGAAAATAGTGGATTGGCTGTCTGCACAAATCTGATTGACACGATTGAGTTTGTTATTGTTTCCATCCAGCAGTTCGTTAAAATTCCTGCCATTAAATTGTTGAAGACCTTTTGCAGTAGCAACCAGGAGATCGCCATTTTTTAAAAAATAGATGTCCAGTATTGTATTAGAATTCAATCCATCACTGACTGTGTAATTAAACATCTTCTTTCCATCGTAGCGCGAAAGACCACCTAATGTTCCTACCCAAAGATTCCCAAACTTATCCTGTGCAAGGCAGGTCGCCTGAGATTGAACCAAACCATTCTCAACCTTAAGATTAAAAAAAGGGAAACGCTGCGCACTACAATATTGCGAGAAGAATATTGCAAAGACAAAAATCAGTAGAAGAGATAATTTTTTCAATCGATAAATTTTCTGTTCTGTGAAATTACACGCAAACGAACAGATATGCCAGCCAATCAATGAAAATCACCCGTATTCTGCCCCCTCTGCTAAGCCAAAATGAACTTATCCACTTCCAATAAAAAAGCATCGAGTTCTTCGTAGGTATTATAAATATGAGAGGAAATACGGAGGCAATTAATACTGTTTTCTGCAACATATCTCGTCACAATATGCTTCTCTGCACATTGCGCCTGAAGTTTCAGCAAATCCTTGTCTTTTATCCTAAAAGAAACTTGTGCAGCTTTAGAAATACTTTCTGTTGGCGTCAGCATTTCAATATCCTTATTCAGTTGTATCAGATTTTCCTGAAGATAATCTGCAAGTGACTTTACTCTTTTTTCTATTAAGGGTCTGCCAATTTCCTCCTGGAATTCAATTGCTTTCACAATGCCTTTATATAAGGATGAATTCTGTGTTCCGTAATAATACCGATGCCCGGATTCTGCATACCCTTTGAAAACCTGCGGATTGCTGATCAAATCCCAACCTGTGTCGACACCTGCGCCGCCATAGTAAGCTTGCAAAAAATTTCTTT
>DLGS01000309.1 GCA_002482815.1 Bacteroidetes bacterium UBA7688 | reverse complement strand
ATACCTGCAGAACAATTGATGTAAGAAATAACCAAATGATCAGGATGCTTCTCTTTGAACTTTGCAAACAAAGGTGGAGGACAACTATCACTAAGGGAACAACCGGCCTTTAAATCAGGTAACAGGACCTTTTTTGATGGATTCAGAATCTTGGCTGTCTCTGCCATAAAATGGACACCGGCAAAAACAATAATATCAGCTTCCGTTTTTTCAGCAGCCTGAGCCAAACCTAAACTGTCACCAATGTAATCTGCAATATCCTGAATATCAGACTCCTGATAATAATGGGCGAGGATAACAGCATTCTTTTGTTTTTTAAGTTTATTGATTTCATCAAATAAGTCGAGTGTCGGATCAATTTCAGCATCATAAAAACCATTTTCGTCAATTGACTCAAATATTTTTTCTTCTGTTGATTTCATAGAATAATTTTTAGAAAATTTTTTTAAAGAAAACTATTATAAACTAGCATTGTGTATTTGGGGATAGAAAAATCTTTTCCAATTTGCATTTATCAGAAAGCTGTTTTACACACCTTCTATCCACATCCTTTCCACAAGCAAAACTATTGTTATTTCAGCATTTTGTGTACAACTTTGATGAATTAGGATAAGACTAATGTGCACAAATAGACCAGACTGTAAAAATGAGAATTGTGTTAAGAAACCATTAAGAAATTGTAACTACTTTTTCAAGCCCTCAGATTTTTTTCCGTAATGTTTGCAAGCATGCCCTTTATAAAGAACTTATCCTTTTGAAATTCAGGCTTTATCCACAGTCCAATAGGATAAGTTTATTTGGAAATAAAAATTGTGTGGAAAGAAAATATTTTTTAAAGTAATGATAGAGATAATAAAATCTATAAAAAATTAATTACCATACTTTAATACCGCTACAAACATACTATCAGCACCAATTTCCAGCCCATTAATAATTTGTTGATGCTCTAATCTGATTTCAGGATGAAGGAACAAAAGGTCAGTAACGATTTCCTCATTTTCAGCGGCAAACACTGAACATGTTATATAAATGAAGCTTCCCCCAGGTTTTAAATAGTTAAGTGCATTGTCGGCAATAGCTCTTTGCCTGTTTGAAAAATCATTCAGCGTTTCTGGATTGAAAAAATAGAGCTGTTCAGGTGTTCGTGCCCATGTTCCTGAACCACTACATGGAACATCAGCTATTATATGATCAAATTTCCGGTCAGCCAGTATAAGCCTGCTTTCTTCAATATTTGCAACAGATAATTGTATACGCTCCGGAATAGCATAACCATACAAATGAAAACGTTCTGCGAGATTATCCAGAATACTGGCCCGCACATCACTTACACTTAGCTTGCATTTTGGAGCAGTGTCTTTTACCAATAATGATTTTCCTCCGGCGCCACTGCAGCAGTCCCAGCATGTTTCATTAGCCTTAATACCAAAATAACCTGCAGTTTTTTGCGAAGAGGCATCCTGGATACGATACATTTCTTCAGGAATTATTTTTTCAATCGCTGTACGATTGGCCAGAGAAAGACAAACATCATTGATATGTTTAAAGTCAACTTCAGCTTCCATTAATAAGTTCAACACATCCTTTTTATATTTAGGCACAAGACGGATAAACAACCTTGGCCGCTGCAACATGGAATTAAGCCATTCAGCTTTTTGTATACCTGCTGAAAAATCAATTTTATGATAGATTAAATGCTCTTTAATAAAATCAATACCAAGTTGTTGAAGAAAAGATAGATTTTCCTCAAATGATTGTCCGTATTGGCTTTGAAGATTTTCAGGTAATACTCTTACAATGTTATTCAGATTACTTTCTGCCAGTAATAACGATGCATCAATTTGTTCGGAAAGGCTTAATGATTTTGGTTCCAGCCCTTTTGCACAACGATAATAGCAATAAGCCATTTCAGAAATTATCTTCCTGTCCCGGCTACCTAATATGGGGTTTTTCTTAAAATAGAATTTTAAAAAATTAGCCAGAGGCATTTCGCCTTTATAAGTGCCGATGATGTGCGTAATATGGGAATGAATGTAGCGCATGGAAGGCACGAAGATAAAATGCAAATACAGAACAGAAGCATTCATTTTTGAGATAATATCTCTATTTTGCCGTTCAGTCCAACAGTTTTTATGAACGAAACAAAGAATGTACGCTTACTGATCATTATTGCAGCGCTGGGATATTTTGTAGATGTGTATGATTTAATCTTATTTATTATAGTCCGTCAGCCGAGTCTGGCAGCCCTTGGCTACAGTGGGGCTGAACTTACCCAAAAAGGAATCATACTGTTGAACCTCCAAATGGCAGGCATGTTAATCGGTGGAATTGTGTGGGGAATTTTAGGTGACAAAAAAGGGAGATTATCCGTTTTGTTTGGGACTATCTTGTTGTATTCGCTGGCCAATATTCTGAATGGAATGATTACCAATATTGACCAGTATTATGTGCTCCGCTTTATAGCAGGATTTGGACTGGCCGGAGAATTGGGCATTGGCATTACACTGATAGCTGAAGTCATGAGCAAAGAAAAACGTGGAATCGGAACAACAATTGTTTCGGGTATTGGTATTGCCGGTGCGGTGGTGGGTTTCCTGGTGGCGGATCGTTTCGATTGGCGAATGGCGTATTATGTAGGAGGAGGAATGGGTTTGTTCTTATTATTATTGCGGGTTTCGGTTGCTGAGTCCGGTATGTTTTCTAAAGTAAAAAGCAGCGAAGCAAAACGAGGCGGTTTCCTTGATTTTCTGCTGGTGAAGAAAAATCTTATCAAATATGTGCGTTGCATTTTTATAGGTATTCCTATCTGGTTTACTATTGGTATACTGGTGACAATGGCAACTGAGCTGGCAACAGATTTGCATATTGTGGGTGCGGTAAAAGGAAGCAAAGCGGTAATGTATCATTATATCGGCGCATCTATCGGTGCATTTCTTACCGGTGCCATCAGCCAGGTATTGCGCTCCCGCAAAAAGGCATTACTGATAGCACTCAGTGGATTGGTCCTCACGCTGGTTTGTTTGTTTTTGTGCAAAGGTGCCAGCAACCAATTCTTTTATCTGATGTTATTGATTGTGGGAATCCCGAACGGTTACTGGTCTGTTTTTATGGCAACAGCTTCCGAACAATTTGGTACAAACATCCGTGCAACGGTAACAACAACTGCACCCAATTTTGTGCGGGGTATGGTGGTGATTATTACAACCTTATTTACTTACCTCAGCAATGAAGCAGGCTTGGGTTTTGTCAACGCTTCGATGATGATTGGAACTGTGGTTTTAGGTTTGGCCATTATAGCCACCCTTAAGTCCGAAGATACTTTTGGTAAAGACCTGGATTATATTGAAGGATAGTAATAGGTAAGCGTAAGTGTTAGAAAATTAGCAATTATATGCAGCACACATACTGACCAAAAAGCAAGTCTTTTTTTTCCGGCATTCAGAAAAAACCAATAACCATAAGCTAAAATAATCCCAGGTACTAGCATTGCCAGCTGGTACGCCCAACTGTAATAATGAATTGCCGCAAAAAGAATTGCCGGGACACCAATTACTACTATGCGTTTTACTTTTTCGGGCATCGACAAATGCTTGTATAAAAAATTAATAATTAGCGCCTGGAATAATAATGTTTCGAGCACCGGCCCAATGAGTACACCATAAAACAGTTGAAATGAAATGGGGTAATTGAGAATAGGGTTGGCTAATAACTCCGGATAATTTTTAAAACAAAGCCCAACGACAAATCCATTCCAAATAAATAAAGCAAGCCCTACAGCCCAATAGTGAAGGACAGGCCGTTTTTTATTTTCAAGCGTAAAATAGTAAGTCATTCTATATTATTTGCCATCCAATGATACTACTTTTATTTCAACCCTCCTGTTGGCTTCCATTTCATATTCATTAACAGCATTGGGATAAATCATCCGCGAGTCGCCATAACCAATTTTGCTCATGCGGGTTTCGTCAATTCCTTTTTCTTTCAGGTATTTAAAAATTGTTTCAGACCGCTGGTCGGACAACCATTGCCAGTTGAAACCTTCACCCTTCATTCTATCCACGTTGGCGCTAATGCCGGCCCCATTCACATGGCCTTCTATTAATATTTTCATCCCCTTGTTCTTTTTCATTAAGTGATATAATGCCGATGCAGAAGGAAGTGAGCGGGCTAACAGCTCGGGCGAGCCTCCCCAAAAGTTAAGATTACCCACCCTATACTTTTCTCCTTTTTTCAGTTTGGGTAAAACGGTTTTGATATTCGCGAAGGTGTTGGAATCTTTGAGATTTTTAGTGTTGATATTCCGGGTTGCGAAAAATGAATTCTCAGCGGTAAACATCAGGCTGTAATCCACATTTTCTTTTATAGTGGTTTCTATTTTATAATCGCCATTTGTGTTGCTGTTTGTCTTCAGCAACTCAGCGCCTTTGTTGTCAAACAAAGTTACCTCGGCAGCCACCGGTTTTCCTTCTTCGTTTTGCACCTGCCCTGCTATCACCACCTCTTTTACCAACGAAAAAGTCAGCTTGTGGCCCTTGCCGTTTTCGTAAACATTGTCCAGCACCAGCAGGTATTTTTCGCCGGCCTTCACCTCAATGGATTTAGAAAACTGTGCGCCCACCCCCTTGCCGCTAAACTCATTTTTCGACTCAGCCGACAATCCTGTAACGCTGTTATTACCGGTATCATTGCGACTGAGATTGCCTCGAACAGGTTTTACTTTTTCTTTCAGAATAGCAGCGCAAGTGGTGGAATCTTTGTAGGGAAAGAGCAAAAAATCGTAATCATCTTTTTTGTCTTTGGGTGTTATTTCAAAAACCATTTCACCCGTATTATTTATTTCCAGCAGGTACCAGGCGCTGTTATGCTCCTGTTCAAAAGCTGTTTTGGCGCTGTTGGTTTTTGCAGTAATTTCCTGCAGCCGGCCAAAGCCCGCTGGTGCTTTGGTAAAGCCATATGCACCCAGCTTGAATATCTTTATGGCAATAGCACTATCGCAGTCGCAACTCACTTTTTTAAGAAAAGAATCGGACT
>DLGS01000135.1:20139-20584 GCA_002482815.1 Bacteroidetes bacterium UBA7688 | reverse complement strand
AGGGGCAACAGCTACAGCATTAACGGCTACAGGATCTTCCTTAAAATGGTACACTGTTGCTTCAGGAGGCTCCGGGTCTGCAACTGCACCGGTTCCATCCACACTTACAGCAGGTACCACCACATATTATGTGAGTCAGACTTCAGGGTTGAGTTGTGAAGGAACACGCGCAAGTATTGCGGTTACTATCAATCCTTTGCCAGCTGCACCTACGGTAACCACACCTGTTGTGTATTGCGAGGCAGCAACAGCAAGTGCATTAACCGCAACAGGCACTTCGTTAAAGTGGTATACCGTTGCTACCGGAGGCGCAGGATCTACGACAGCACCAACCCCAAGCACGGCAACAGCCGGTTCAACAACTTATTATGTAAGCCAGACTTCGGCATTAAGTTGCGAGGGATCAAGGGCCAGTATTGTAGTTACTGTAAATCCATTACCATCA
>DLGS01000135.1:0-20107 GCA_002482815.1 Bacteroidetes bacterium UBA7688 | reverse complement strand
GTAGTTACACCGGTAAAATATTGCCAGAATGCGGTAGCTATTGCGTTGACCGCGAGTGGTACAAGTTTGAAATGGTATACCAGTGCTATCGGAGGAACAGGTAGCGCCACTGCACCTACACCTGCGACAGCAATTGCAGGATCTACAACTTATTATGTAAGTCAGACGTCGGGTTTAACCTGTGAAGGACCCAGAGCTGCAATTACTGTGATCATTAATCCTACACCACTGGCCCCTGCCGTAGTAACACCAATTGGATATTGTTTAGGGTCAACAGCCTTGCCACTTACAGCGACAGGAACATCATTGAAATGGTACAGTGTTCCTACAGGAGGAACTGGAACCGCTACTGCTCCTACACCAATTACCACTACAATTGGTCTCACTACCTATTACGTGAGTCAGACATCAAGTGAAGGATGCGAAGGACCAAGAGCAAGCCTTGTGGTGGAAATAACAGGAAAACCAGATATCAGAATTGACCCGGTTGGAAAACCTAAGTATGTTTATTGTAAAGGCGATTCTGTTACCCTAAAAGCAAGATCAAGCGTATTTATTACATCTTATCAATGGTATAAGGATTCCAAAATTCTTCCCGGCGAAACGAAAGATTCATTATATGCTTTTGCCAACGGATATTATAAAGTATCGGTAACCAATGTGTATGGATGTATTAACGACACAACAGTATATGTTTTTGGAGACACTCTTCCTGATCCCGTTTTATCTCCTACAGAGCTTCAATTCTGTCCTAATGTGAATATTGTTATTTTCTGCAAACCTGCTTCTCCGGACTATACCTATGAATGGTTCAAAGATTCAACACTTATAGCGGGTGAGAAAATGGACAAATTAATTATTGACAAAGCCGGAGAATATTTCATAAGGGTTACTGATTCTTTTGGATGTGTAACTATTACAAATCACTCTATTGCCACAACTTATCCTGCTGTTCCAAAACCAACCATAATACGTGCAGATCCGTTGTTAAGGCTTACACATAGCTACCTTCGCTATCAGTGGTATAGAAACGGTAAAATAATAGCAGGGGCAAATGCACCCTCCTATACGATGTTGTTTTCAGGCAAGTATTATTGTGAAGTAAGTGATGCTAATGATTGTAAAGAAGTTTCTGATACGATTGATACAGAAAATACAAGTGCAATCAAGTCGAATCAATATTCAGATTCAAAAATTAAAATTTATCCAAATCCAACTCAGGAGAAAGTATGGATAGAATCTATTATCCCTGTTGATGTCAGGGTAACGGATATTGCAGGCAAATTTATAACCAGCCTGAAAAGTGCCACAGAAGTTGATCTTGCTTCGTATGCAGATGGTGTTTACATCTTTACCATCACCAATAAAGAAGGGGAGCTCCTCGGAGTTGAGAGAATAAATAAGCTTAGCGGTCACTAACTGCAATCTTTCACAAAATGAAAATCCCCGGAATCAAATTATTCCGGGGATTTTTTATTAATTATTATTACGGTTTAGTGCTTGAAGTGGCGGGCTTTCGTCATTACCATTACCATATCATTTGCTTTACAAAATTCAACCGAATCACCATCTCTCATTGACCCACCTGGTTGTATCAATGCAACAATACCGACCTCCTTTGCCATTTTTACACAGTCATCAAAAGGGAAGAAAGCATCAGATGCCAATACCGCACCTTCCAGTGAAAAACCAAACTGACGAGCTTTTTCCAATGCCTGACGCAATGCATCAATACGACTGGTTTGTCCACAGCCTTTTCCAATCAACTGCTCGTTTTTGGCAATTGCAATGGCGTTAGATTTAAGGTGCTTGCAGATAATATTTGCGAAACGAAGGTCAGCTTGCTCTGCACCATTTGCTTCGCGTGCTCCTACATCGTGCCATTCTGTAAAATTGATTTTATCTGCATCCTGTGTCAATGTACCATTCAACACATTTTTGATTTGAGCACCCGGCACAAGTTGCTTTTTCTGCAATAAAAGAATTCTGTTCTTTTTACTTTTCAATAGCTCCAAAGCTTCAGGTTCAAATGCAGGGGCAATCAAAACTTCAAAGAAAATTTCATTAATCTTTTGGGCCGTAGCCAGGTCAATTGTTGCATTTGTCGCCAGTACACCACCGAAGGCACTTTCAGGATCGCCAGCCAAAGCCGCTTCCCAGGCTGCACCCACATTACTTCTTACGGCAACACCACAAACATTGGTATGTTTAATTACTGCAAAAACCGTATCGGTAAATTCTGCAAGTAAACTACATGCCGCATCAACATCCACAATGTTATTATAAGAAAGTTCTTTACCATTCAGCTTTTCAAAAAGCTCATCCAGGTTACCATTGAAAGAAGCGGTTTGATGAGGATTTTCTCCATAGCGCAAAATATTTTTTGTCTGGTTGAAGTAATTTGAAATAGCCACATCATAAGTTGCACATTCTGCAAATGCTGCAGCAGCAAGGTTTCTGCGATCTTCAATTGAGGTATTCCCTTCTTTATCATTTAATAAACCAAGGAAACTTTCATACTGATTGCGTGAAGCAACAATACAAACATCATTATGATTTTTGGCAGCTGCACGAATAAGGGAAACACCGCCAATATCAATTTTCTCAATAATTTTGGACTCTTCGTTTGTGCTGGCTACTGTTTCTTCAAATGGATATAAATCCACAATCACCAAATCAAACAATGGAATACCATATTCAGCTACATGTTTTTGATCGTCTTCAAAATCACGACGTGCCAGAATCCCGCCAAATACTTTCGGATGTAATGTTTTTACTCTTCCACCCAAAATAGAGGGGTAAGAAGTAACACCTTCCACACTTTCGCAGGGCAAACCTAGTCCTTCAATAAAAGTTTGGGTTCCACCTGTAGAATAAAGTGTTACACCCAATTCGTTCAGTTTGCGAACGATGGGTTCCAGGCCATCTTTATAGAAAACAGAGATAAGTGCCGATTGGATTTTACGATTCATAATTGCTGTTGAAAAATTGAAGCGCGAAGGTAATTCTATCTCAAAAACCTGCCAAAAGAAAGACAAGACCAGTTAAAAGATTAATCTTAACTATTCTCCTTTTAATTCAGCCAACATTTTTTGAAAGGTTTCTTTGTCATTGGCCCATCCAAGGCTGGTAATTTTTGACCACGAAATCAGAAAATCATGAACACCGGCGTAATAAACCTCAATATCATCTGTCGTAACTGTTCTTATCACACCCTTGTCAGAAACCTGTAATGAAAACAAATACTGGCGATCTTTTTCAAGTCCTTTATCTGCCGTAAGAGAAACTGCTGTTATTAGTTGAGTAGTCATTTCCTGCATCTTGCAAAAATAAGAATTCTTATTCTTTTACATCGAACCAAAGTGGCTTTTCGTCGTTCCAGTCACCGTTATAATTTATGGTTATTTCTTCGCCGATACCTATAGATCGTACAGACAAAACAGATATAGTCTGAGATTCGTAATCCATTATATATTCCGCATTTGAGGCATAACTGTGATTATAGATTGGAACATTGCCCAAAGCCATACAGCACCCATTTATCTCTTCAGGATTCCATTCAAAAATATAATCGTGGAGCAAAGTTTTATCTAAATAGGCCCTGTCTTCAGCTGGCATTACGATAACGGGTGCCGTTTCGATTAATTGATTGGCAGCAATACTTTCCGACGCAAAAACGCCCCTTCCTTTCAAGTCAGCGTATTTTATTTCCACCTGAAAAAATATCATGTTGTAAAAGTAAAGAAAATGAAATTTCGATAAACTAACTGAATTTTAATAAATTATAATAATACATTTTCATGAGCTGATATTATTGTAAAAAACTCTTAAAAACATCACTATTTCGTTACAAAATCTATATTTTCTGAAAAATCAATAATTGTGGTATGATTTTAGATGGTATTAGTACAAGTAGTCCTGATAATGTTTCGAAGAATTTATTTAAGCCTTATATTAATCACATCATTTGTACTTTGCAGCTTCCGCTACGATGCTCAAAATATTGATGAGGTTATCAATACGCTTAAAACTTCGATTAACATCCAGAATGCAACACAATTTTCGGAGTATTTTGATAATACCATAGATATTACGGTTAGTAATTCACATAGCGTATATACCCGCAGTCACGCAATTATTCTAATCAATGATTTTTACCACAAAAATCAACCAGTCTCCTTTAAAGTTGATTATAAAGGCAGTTCCCCGCTTTCTGATGCCCAATATGTAATTGGTACCACCAACACGCAAAACGGATCATTTCGTATCTACCTATACCTCAAAAACAAGGGTGGGAAATTTGTAATTCAGGAGATGAAAATTGCCCGCTAAAAATCCCGGCAAAACCTTTTCAGATTTTTCTTTTATAAAGCTTTGAAAAATTGCTTTACAATATTAACTTTGATGCCTGTGCAGTTTTTTGCATTTACTATTTGCTACCAATTTATGAAAAAATCGACCTTTTCCTTTCTATTAATCAGTACAGCACTTATTGGCAGTATTTTCGGGACCAGCTCCTGCAATAAAGGCCAAACAAACACTACAGGAGTAAAGCAGGAATTAATAACCGGAGATATGTCCTTTGTTGTTCCAATGCAACTAATTGGAGAGAATGATAGTATGGTTGCTTTTTACTACAAGATAAACATGGATAGTTTCGTAAAAAGCTTTGACAGCAAATACGATACCGCAAGCATCCGCAAAGTTCAGTTTATATCCTGCACACTTACTAACAGCGATTTTGATGTAAACAACAATTTCCGCAATTTTCATACTGCAAATATTGGTATCACATCTGCAACAAACCACAGAATCTTGCGTATAGCAGCGGCAATGAATATTCAGGATACTGCAGCTTACTTTCTAAATGTTCCTAATTCCTACAATCCTGATTTATCGACTTATTTTAAAGCAGATAGTATTTGTTATCGTCTTTATGGTAATATGCGCAAAGGCACTACTATACCGCTGAATTGCAAAGCAACGCTTAAATACGAAATGACATTGGTAAAGTAATATCCTTTAACACTTTGAAAAAAGGCCACTGAAAAAATTCAGTGGCCTTTTTTTATGGCGGAATCCGGAGCTAATCTTTTATGATTGCTCAATTTTAACCAAGATAATACTCATAAGATTTAAAAGAGAAACGCCAACTCAAATGAGTTGGCGTTTCAATATTTATCAGAATCAACAAATTAAGCCTTTGTTTCTTCTTCTGTTGTATTAGTATCCTCTGTAGCTGGTGCTTCAGGAGTTGCTTCTTCAGTCGCAGGAGTTTCTGTTACAGTTTCAGCAACTGGTGTAGCTTCTTCTTCTGCAGTTGCTACCGGTGCTACTGTTTCTTCTGCTACAGGAGGAGCAGTTGCTTCAGTAGTTTTAGCAGCTGCAGATCTGCGGCTACGACGCGTTTTCTTAGCATCAGCCTCTTTACCACCTTTTACATATAATTCGTTGAAATCAACCAGTTCAATCATTGCAATTTCAGCAGCATCACCTTTACGTGGTGCCAATTTGATGATACGGGTGTATCCACCTGGACGGTTAGCAACTTTATCACCGATTACACCGAACAATTCTTTGATAGACTCTTTATCCTGAAGATAAGCGAAAACAACACGACGGTTGTTTGTTGTATCTACTTTAGAACGGGTAATCAACGGCTCAGCATATACACGCAAAGCTTTTGCTTTAGCTAATGTAGTGATGATACGTTTGTGTTGGATGAGGCTCTTTGTAAGGTTCATCAAAAGGGCATGGCGGTGAGCCGTTTTTCTGCCGAGGTTGTTTACTTTGTCTCCGTGACGCATGACGTTATGTTTTTAATAAAATGATTGGCTGGATTGCCTCCGCTTGCACCGTGTCAAAGAATTGCAAGTGGTTTGTGTTTCCCTTTCCTTTGATAATAAATTACCTCAGAACACAGTTTAAGTAAAAGCCACAGTGTGCGGGAGAGCACGCTGTGGCTATAAAAATTTAATTTCTAGAAATCTTTTGATAAGCTTTTCAGGCGTGAAATATCCATACCGAAGTGCAGACCTCTTTCACCTAATACTTGTTCAATTTCAGACAATGATTTCTGACCGAAGTTGCGGAATTTCATCAATTCGTCCTGCGTGTAGTTTACCAACTCGCTCAGAGAATTAATTTTCGCAGCTTTCAGGCAGTTGAATGCACGAACTGAAAGTTCAAGATCTTCCAATGGAGTACCAAGAATTTTGCGCAATTGCAATGTTTCTTCGTCTACAACGTGTTCGCGTTCTTCTTTTTTGTTATCAAGAGAGATATTCTCGTCAGTGATAATCATCAGATGCTGAATCAGGATACGTGAAGCTTCTTTAACGGCTTCTTCAGGATGGATAGTACCATCTGTGCTTACGTCCATGATCAGTTTTTCGAAATCCGTACGTTGTTCTACACGGGTATTTTCAATCGTGTATTTTACGTTTTTGATTGGCGTAAAGATGGAGTCAATTGCAATAACACCAAGCATACCATCTTTAGGACGATTTTCTTCGGATGGCACATAACCGCGACCTTTTCCGATAGTCATTTCGATATTGAAAGTAGTACCCGTTTCCATACTGCAAATCACCAACTCAGGGTTCATTACTTCAAAATTAGGCAATGCTTCACCAATCATACCTGCAGTGAACTGACCTTGTTTAATGCTCAATTCGCATTTGTCGTGAGTCAAATCCTGTTCAGCAGTTTTCTTGAAACGTACTTGCTTAAGGTTAAGAATGATTTCCGTAACGTCTTCCAACACACCTTTGATGGTTGCAAATTCGTGATCGGCACCAGCAATTTTGATGGTAGTGATTGCGTATCCTTCCAAAGAAGAAAGCAAAACACGACGCAATGCATTTCCTATCGTAACACCGTAGCCAGGCTCCAATGGACGAAACTCAAATTGCGCTTCAAAATCGGTTGCTTTTTGTAAAACAATCTTATCTGGTTTTTGAAAATTCAATATTGCCATATTGATATTGGTATTTTAAGTGTTCGTTTAAAAATTTGTGGCGTAAGATAATGAATATAAATGATTTATTTACAATCTTTCCAAACGCTATTTTTATCAGCCAAAATAAACGGCAAACCAAATACGGTTTGTCGTATTTGGTTTTATTATTTCGAGTACAACTCTACGATAAGTTGTTCCTTGATATTTTCCGGAACACTTTCACGCTCTGGGTTAGCGAGGTAAACTCCTTTAAGGTCTTTTTCGCTCCAATCGATCCAGTTGATTTTTGGATTTTTTGAACGTACAAGGCTAAGGATAGAGGTGTTCACTTTTGATTTTGGTTTCAACTCAATCACATCACCGGCTTTAAGGCGGTAAGAAGCGATATTCACGATATCACCATTTACAAGGATGTGTTTGTGAGATACCAACTGACGTGCAGCAGGACGTGTAGGTGCAATAGACATACGGTAAACTACGTTGTCAAGACGGCTTTCCAACAATTTCACCAAGTTCTCACCGGTTGCACCTTTAATACGGGATGCTTCGAAGTAAGTGTTGCGGAATTGTTTTTCCAACACCATGTAAGTGTATTTCGCTTTTTGCTTTTCTTTCAGCTGAATAGAATATTCAGATGCAGTTTTGCGTTTTTTGCTTGCGCCGTGCATTCCCGGAGGTGCACTTTTCTTTTGCAAGTTTTTGCCTGATCCTAGGATAGGCTCGCCGAATTTACGGCAGATTCTGTTTTTGGGTCCTGTATAACGTGCCATTGCTTGTTATTTATCGATTTTTGAATTAATTCTGAAGCGTTTCATATAAAAATCGTAAAATCAGATACGCTTCAGATGTTTATCTTAAAATAAATTTCGAATGAAGAATACACAGTGCATTCTTCATTCGAAAAAAAATATTGTAATTATACGCGGCGTTTTTTCGGAGGGCGGCAACCGTTGTGAGGCATTGGCGTTACGTCTTTGATAGAAGTAATTTCAAAGCCGATGCTTGCCAGAGAGCGGATAGCACCTTCACGTCCTGAACCCGGACCTTTTACAATAACGTCAACTTTTTTCAAGCCGGCGTCCATTGCTTTTTTACCACAATCCGCGGCAGCCATTTGAGCTGCGTATGGAGTATTTTTCTTAGAACCACGGAAACCCATTTTACCGGCAGATGACCAAGAGATAACTTGACCAGACTTGTTGGTAAGGCTCACGATGATATTGTTGAAGGTTGCACTGATGTGTGCATCCCCGTGAACGTCAACCTTCACGATGCGCTTTTTAGCAGCGACTTTTGCAGATGATTGTGCTTTTGCCATTTTGTTTTTAATAAGGTAATCATTAATAAACTTATGCTGAGCGTGTCAGCATTGAAACATCCCTCCTTGCAGCACCAATGGGCAGATCCGGCGATGAAACGAATAGTATTGCTACTATTTTTTGGGTGCTTTCTTTTTACCTGCAACAGTTTTGCGCTTACCTTTACGGGTACGGCTGTTGGTACGGGTACGTTGACCGCGAAGGGGTAAACCTTTACGATGACGCAATCCGCGATAGCAAGCGATGTCCATTAAACGTTTGATGTTCGTTTGAACTTCAGAACGCAATTGGCCTTCTACTTTAAACTCACTGTTGATGATATTACGAATAGCAGTTTGCTCTTCGTCGTTCCATTCCATCGCTTTTTTGTCATAGCTGATTCCAGCTTTGTCGAGGATGCTACGTGCAGTTGTGCTGCCGATACCATAGATGTAAGTTAGCGCTATCTCGCCACGCTTGTTTTTAGGTAAATCTATACCAGATATACGAGCCATTTATCTTATTTTGGATTTTTAATTTAACTTCAATGTTGTGTTTGTGGAAGATGCTATGAATGAAAACAATCAAAAGATTCTTCCAAAAGCACCATCAAAATGAATTATCCCTGACGTTGTTTAAAACGAGGATTTTTCTTGTTGATGATAAACAAAACGCCTTTGCGACGAACGATTTTGCAGTCCACACTGCGTTTTTTTATTGCTGCTCTTACTTTCATTGTTATTCTTGTTTAAAAAATAAATTAATTATTTGTATCGATAAATGATTCTGCCTCTGCTCAGATCGTACGGACTCATCTCTACACCAACTTTGTCTCCTGGTAGAATACGGATGTAGTGCATACGCATTTTGCCGGAGATTGTTGCCAATATTTCGTGTCCATTCTCGAGGCGCACGCGGAACATAGCGTTCGACATCGCTTCACTGATAGTACCGTCTTGTTTGATTAAGGACTGTTTAGCCATATTTTAAGGGATTGCAAAGGTAAGGACATTTTACTAAAAAAATAATTTTTTTTGAAAATCCTTAATATCACCCTTGCATCAAACTGTTTTAAAGTTTTATGCGAATAAAATAATTATACAAAATTCTTATTAACAATTAATTGATTTCTAAAACTTTGGTCGGTTCCAGATTTGCATTACGAATAGAAACATTTTGTGCCACATTGCTGGCCAGTTCCAGAAATTTATCTCTTGACGGAGAATCGTCATCTATTACTGCCGGCACACCAAAATCCCCGCCTTCGCGAATCGATTGAACCAAAGGAATCTCTCCAAGGAATGGCAGCTCAAATTGCTCCGCCATTTTTGCGGCACCACCTCTGCCAAAAATATAATATTTGTTTTCCGGTAATTCTGCCGGTGTGAAGTAAGCCATATTTTCTACCACACCCAATATTGGAATCCTAATGTGTTCCTGTTTAAACATCATTACCGCTTTCCGCGCATCTGCTGCCGCTACGGCCTGGGGTGTTGACACAATCACCGCTCCGGTAACCGGAATAGTTTGGGCAATTGTCAAATGAACATCACCTGTTCCCGGTGGTAAATCTATTACCAGGTAATCCAGCTCTCCCCAAAGAACATCGGTTACAAATTGTTTTAAAGCTGAACTTGCCATCGGCCCGCGCCAGATGACTGCCTGTTTTTCATCTATCAATAAACCAATAGACATTGTTTTAATACCATATTTTTCAATCGGTACGATCATGCCTTTCCCGTTCACTTCTGTCATTTTGGGGCGCTCATCGCGAATGCCCATCATAATAGGAATAGACGGACCATATATATCAGCGTCCATCAAACCGACTGTTGCGCCCTGTGCTGCAAGGCCCAAAGCAAGATTTACGGCAACGGTAGACTTCCCTACTCCACCTTTTCCGGAAGCAACAGCAATAATATTTTTGACACCCGGCAATACATCTTTACGGTCTTTTCTGTTCGAAACCACACGCGCACTCATTGTAATATCAATTTCAGCATCCTTGCTCACCATCATCCGCACGGCGTTTATGCATGCTTTCTCAATCATTTCCTTCATCGGGCAGGCAGGAGTGGTCAGCTCAACGGTAAAAATCACTTTATTACCCTCAACAGAAAGGTTTTTCACCATTCCCAGGGTCACAATATCCTTATGCAAATCCGGGTCATCTACATTACTCAGGGCGTCTAATACCGCTTCTTTCGTTATCATCAAAAACGTTTGTTAAATTGAAAAATTATGGTGCAAAACTAAGTTATTCCGTTTTCCTTTGTATCAACACGAAGGCACAGTTTTTTTATAAGTGCATTATTGTTATTGATAACACCTTATTTTAGCTGACTAATTATTATGCGTCAAACCTTTTTTCCCGGTCTTCTTTTAGCTTTATTCTGCATGGCTTTGCAAGGCCAAAAAGCACACGCTCAGATTTCTTACGACAGGATTATACAGATAAACGGAGTGGTGATGACCAGTGATAGTTTGTATGGCATTCCGGACGTGATCGTTTCGGTTAAAAATCAGAATAAAGGGACTTACAGCAGCGAGCAAGGTGTATTTGCACTGGTTTGCTTCAAAGGTGACACTTTACAATTCAGGTCACTCGGCTTTCAGCCTAAGGATTATGTAATTCCGGGTGATATTGCCGGCAACACCATTTCTATGGTACAATTAATGAGTCAGGATACTTTCTTCTTAAATGAAACCATTATTCACGCTTTACCTTCCAAAGAAAATATCAATGCAGCCTTCATCAACCTGCGGATAGATGATGACAAATATGAAATTGCCCGCAAAAACAGCAATCTTGCTATGTTGAGAATGTTGTCTATGACGCGTTTGCCTGACGGACGTGAAAATCAAATGTACGTTCAGCAGAAAATGGCTTATCAGGCAGCCTATCAGGGCCAGCAACAACCAATGAACATTCTGAGCCCGATTAAATGGGGACAGTTTATTGAGGCCTGGAAGCGTGGTGATTTCAGAAAAAAGAAATCCACCACAAAGTATTAAACGCGTAAATCAATCCGATTGAAAAAATCAGCACTGATTTTAAGATTCTATGGCAATTTTGTTGTGGCATCCAATCTGATTACCTATTCATGCTGGAAACTGATTGATTACTGGAAAATGACCACTATTATCCCGGTTTTATTTCTGTTCAAAATAGCAACCAGTTTTATTATCTTTTTATGGGTTAATGAACGGAAACAGAAAGAATATTTCTTCTATTATAATCAGGGTATTTCCAAAATGAAGCTTTGGAGCAACAGCCTTTCATTAGATATTTTTCTATTTTGTGTAATGCTTTATTTTACAATCCTGTCGCTTTGAAGCATAAATTGGAAATTGACGGTGTGCGTTTATCCTATGGCGATAAAGTTATCCTATCGGATATCTATCTGGAATGCACTACAGGTTCTGTTGTCGGACTCCTCGGTAGAAACGGTTCAGGGAAAAGTAGTTTGCTGCAAATCTTATTTGGCACAAAACAAAATGACGATTGTTCAGTCCGTCTGAATGAAATTTCTATCAAACCTGCGTTTAAAGCCGATAAGTGCATTGCTTACCTGCCTCAGTTTAATTTCATTCCACAAGGTCTCAGCGTCCAAAAAGCTTTCCAAATTCTGGGATTACCGATTGAACCATTCTTAACTAATCTGCCTGAGCTGAATAATCGTGAAAAATCAAAACTCAGGGAGCTTTCAGGAGGGTTTTATCGTCTGGTTGAACTTTATTTAATGATTAAAAAAGAAGGGAAGTTTGTATTGCTCGACGAACCATTTACCCATATTATGCCAATTCATATTGAATTGATTCAAAAATGGATTGAAGAAGAAAAAACTAAAAAAGGATTTATTATCAGCGACCACCTTTATCACCACATAATCAGCATAAGCGATAAACTTTACCTGTTGAAAGATGGCAAAATTCATTTCTGTAAAGACTCAGATGATCTCAAAGAATTTGGTTATTTGAAAAATATCGGATAGTTGTAATTACTATTACACGCATTCCCAGCCAACTCCTCTCAGTTTCCGCTACTGATTTGCAAGGCAAAATGTATCTTGCAACGAGTTTGGAACAATTTTGGATGCTTCCATTTTGTGTATTTGAAAAAAATTATACTTTTTATAATTATATCTTTTCTGTTTTGGCCAAAAGCGAAAGCACAATCTCTTGCACAGGAGTTTTCCAACATTAAGGTCAAAAAAATTCCCATCCTCGATTCAACGTTGATAGATTCATCGGCTATCAGCGATATTCATATTCTGAATATTAATCAAAAAGATTATCAGGTCAATCCGATTACCTCGGTTCTTATCTGGAAAAAGAAACCCAAAGCTGACTCTGTACAAATATCTTATAGGGTGGTTCCTTTAAGTTTCAGCAAAATCTATACCCACAAAAACAGGAAAATTGTAGACTCCAATTATCTTTTTTCCTCAGAAATGTACAATAGCCGCAATAATAAAAATGGCAGCTTTGTAAATTATAATCAAATGGAACTGAACGGCAGCTATGGCCGGAGCATTTCTTTGGGTAATAACCAGGATGTTGTTTCCAATTCCAACTTCAACCTGCAGGTGAATGGCTATTTGATTGACAGCATTAAAGTAGAGGCAGCATTAACAGACAACACTGTTCCCTTTCAACCTGATGGCAATACCTCTAACCTGCAGGAATTTGACCAGATATCCATTCGTATGAGCAAAGGAACGCGCAGCCTGATGCTCGGTGATTATAACCTCAACAAACCTGATGCTTATTTTCTTAATTACACCAAGCGTGTGCAAGGTTTATTTTTTCAGACAGAAGATAAACTGGGCAAAAGAAACCTTAACAAGGCAGGACTGAGTGCATCAATGGCAAAGGGAGAATTTGCCCGTAATATTTTCAACGGGAGCGAAGGAAACCAGGGCCCCTACAGGCTTACCGGGAATAATGGTGAACAACTATTTGTTGTTTTGGCTGCGACGGAGAAAGTTTATGTAGACAATATTTTACAGGAACGAGGCGAAAATGCAGATTACATTATCAACTATAATACGAATGAGGTGCGCTTTATGCCACGGCGACCCATCAACCAATTCTCCAGGATACAAATCGAATTTGAATATCGTACCAACAATTACCTCAATTCGTTGATTTACGCCTATGATGAACTGAACATTGGAAAAAAATGGCAAATTAAAGCGAACATCTACAGCAACCAGGATGCGAAAAACCAACCTTTTCAGCAAGACCTTTCCGGTGATCAGAAACGCTTTATTGGAACAATCGGAGATAGTATCCATGCTGCTCTCATACCGAATATCGTGCTGGACACTTTTGCTGCCAATAAAATTTTATACAGGATAAAAGACTCCACTATTCTGGGTACAAGTTTCGATTCGATTTACGAATACAGCATTGACGCTGCATTACCCTTATACTCAGTAACGTTTTCCTACGTAGGTACAGGAAAAGGTGATTATACCATTTCGGGCACCAATGCCAATGGCCGTGTATATAAATGGGTGACACCTATAGGCGGACAAAAGCAAGGTGATTACTCTGCGGTTTCCCTGATAATAACGCCCAAAGCTCATCAGGTATTAACGCTTGCTACGCAGTACCAAATCGACTCATTTAAGAGATTCAAAATAGAATGGGCAGGAAGCAATAAGGATCCAAACACCTTCTCCTCTGTTGATAACGAAAATCACAAGGGGTTTGCAACAAAAGTGAACTATGATGAAGAACGCTTTTTTGGAAAAAAAGACACCCTGAACAGAAGCGACTGGATACTCAAAAACAGTCTTCAATACGAATATGTCAATTCAAAGTTCAGGGCGATTGCACCCTACCGCTCTGTAGAATTCGGACGAGACTGGAACGTACCGCTGTCCGGCAACAGCCCCGATGAGAACTGGATGAGTTACGCGGTGAAATTGGCTCACAGAAAATTTGGAGCAACAGATTATTCGATCAGCTCCTACAAAAGAGGAAATGATTATTCAGGACTGAAAAATACATTCGGCTATAAAATCAACAATGGCAAACTGAATACCGGATTCAATTTCAGCCTGATGAATGCTGAAGATTCTATAATTAAAACCGATTTTTTCAAACCATACCTTTTTGCTGACTACAGTTTTCACCGATTTTTGCGCAGTACCATCGGGGCACATTACTATGCAGAACACAACGAAGCCAGATTAGTAAGAAGTGACAGCATGCACGCCTCCTCATTCTATTTTGATGTGGCAACTGCTTTCTGGCGAAGCCTGAACACAAAAAGCTACAATCTTTCGGCAACCTATTTCAGGAGAAGAGATTTCTTACCATTCAGCAATCAATTTGAACAACAAAACCACAGTGATAATGTGACCGTCCAATTCGGGTTGGGAAAAGGAAGCAATCACATGTTGAATTTCACCGGCTCATACCGGCAATTGCACATTGACGATACGAGTGTTATTCGTACAAAACCGGAAGAAAGTATTTTAGGTCGTCTGCAATATGATGGTTCCATTTTTCACAATGCATTTTCCTTTTCGTCGCTTTATGAATTCGGAACAGGGCAGGAGCAAAAAAGAAACTTTACCTATGTGCAGGTTCCGGCCGGGCAGGGAATGTACAATTGGATTGATTATAACAATGATGGTGTGCAGCAGCTAAATGAGTTTGTAGTAGCCCTTTACCCGGACCAGAAATTATTCATTAAAATTTTCACGCCCAGCGCTGAGTATATTAAAGTCAATAATGTAGCCTTAAACCAAAGCGTCAACTTTGACCCTGCAAACTTTTTCAGCAAAAGAAACAAAAACTTTTTTTCCAAATTTTGCTCCAATATCTCTGACCAGTTTGCAGTACAGATATCCAATAAAATTTTGAACACTGCCGGCATCAGCGCTTTCAATCCTTTTTCGCAATCTTATAATGATACGGCCATATTAATTACTAACACTGCTATCAACAATACTTTATACTATAACAGAAGCAGTTCCAAATGGGGACTCGATTATAATTTCCTCAATAATGAGGCGGAACAATTACTGACTTATGGTTTGAGTAAAAATCAAAACAAACAGCATTTAGGGAAAATCAGAATGGCTGTTTCAAAGTCTGTCACCTTAAATATAAGTGGGCGCAATGGTTTAAGAAGTAATTTATCAGGCACTTCTGATGGAAGCTCCTATCTTCAGAAATATTGGTCAGCAGAACCTGCTCTTATTTGGTTAAACCGGTCTGTATTACGCATCACCAGCTCTTTTCGATACGAAGACAGGCAAAATGATGTTGTGTATGGTAATGAAAAAGCAATCATTCAATCAGCCAATTTAGAAACAAGATTCAGCCAAACGGCAACTGGTGTTATCCAATTGAGATTTACATTCAGCCATATCAAATACAATGGCCTGGAATCTGCACCTGTCACCTATGCTATGCTGGACGGCCTGAAAACCGGACAGAATTTCCTTTGGTACCTGAACTGGCAAAGGCGCGTCGGGAAAGGGATTGAGCTGCTGATTGAATATGAAGGCAGGAAAGCAGGTCAGGAAAAATCCATCCACACCGGCCGAATGAGTCTAAGGGCGATTTTATAAATTTTACGTTGTAGATGCAAATCATGTAACACAATAATCGAATTGTGTAATAATCCTACGCCTGTACCTGAGGACTTTTGCTAAGACAAAATAATTATTCAAACAATAAAATATTCAGATATGAACAGTACAGAATTAAAAGGAAACTGGAACGAGTTTAAAGGTAAACTGAAACAGCAATATGCTGAATTAACTGAAGATGATTTGCTTTATGAAGAAGGAAAAGACGATGAGTTGTATGGCCGCCTTCAAAAGAAATTAGGCAAAACAAAAGAGCAGATCCAGGATATTATTTCCGACTTCAAAAGATAGAATTTGCCATCCATTTAAAATCAACTAATTACTCACAATAAAATCAAAACAAAATGAAAAAGACAATGTTCTCCTTTGCAGTTGTTGCCCTGATGTTGGCAAGTTCTGCTCAATTAACAAGCTGTTCTTCACCTTCTCAAAAAGAAGAAAATGCAAAAGAAGAAGTAGTAGATGCTCAACACGACCTTGCTGAAGCGCAACAAGATGCTGCACAAGCTACTGTTCAGGCTGCTACTGAAGAAGAGTGGCAAGCTTTCAAAGCTGAAACCAATGCTAAAATTGATGCTAATCAGGCGCTTATCGGCGAACTGAGAAAGAAAAAAAGAAAGGCTGATAACAACATGACTGAAGATGCTTACAAAGCACAAATCGACGGTTTGCAAGAGCGCAACAAACAATTGCGTGATCGTATGGATGCCTACGAAAGCAACAAAAGCGATTGGGCTACTTTCCGCAACCAATACAACAACGATATGGACGAATTGGGTCGTTCATTGAATGATATGAATAAATAAATTGTAACCTTTAAAAAGGATACAGACTTGAATTGTAATATAATTTGAGAAACAGTCTAAAAACGGAGTTTATCCGGTTTTAACCAAAAAAATAACCGCTTCATTCCTGAAGCGGTTATTTTTTTATAACATCCTGTTGTCTATCATATTAAAAAAGTCCATCGGCTGAAATGTACGCCAGTTAGGGATGTCCATCAGCGCCACATATTGTTCCAGCTGCATTTGCTTAAAATCATATTGCGTGGAGGAAGGCATATTTACAGCAACAATCCATCCACCTTTGTCAGCAATATCCCCTTGCCATTCGTCATAATAATCAGTATCGCTACTATGAAAATTGAGAACATTTTCTGCAATCAGAATAAACTTGCTGATGCCTCTTGAAACCATGTCATCAATCACCTCGCGCTTCAATTGCATGATATCGTTTTCAATCGCATCATTCCATTCACCAATCATTTCAATAATGGCAAAGTTGAAATCATAATCGACAAACAAAACCTTAAGATACAGTGTGCGGGAACCAAACTCATCCCACTGTGGGTGGATATAATAATTATAGACCGTATTGGAATATTCGAACTCGCTGTAAGTCCGTCCAAAAAATGGAGAGCGTTCATCCTCTTCTGCGGTGTAAAGGTGTCTCCAGTTGTAGTATGGTTCTATTTCCTGCATCTTAATCCCTTTTTTCTAGCCTGGCATTCGGGCTATATATTTCTGCATTTCTTTTATCTGATCTAATATCTGCACATTTGTTGCTTTGCAGGATTTTGCTTTGGCAAAATATTGCTTTGAAGCCCTGAAATCGCGGCGCTGCATGCAAATAGAACTCAATTGCAGGTAAGCACTGGCTTCGTTATCCGCATCAGGCAAACCTAATTTTAGCGCTTTGCGAATATTCTCGTAAGCTTCTTTGATATTTCCTTTCTTTTGTGCGATAGCACCCAATTGTAAATAAGCCGTTCCTTCAAAACCTTTTTCAGTGATACCGGACTCAAGGCTTTTGCGCAAGCTTGTTTCAGCTTTGTCAAGGTCGTCTGTCATCGTGTGCATATTTGCCTGCAACATATGGTACGAAGAACGAACAGGTTTGTACAACAGTTTCGGGTATTTCACTTTTTTCAGCAATGCTTCCGCACCTTCCAGGTCTCCGCTTTCCACATAACCTTGTATTAATGACATCGGGCCAATCATAAAATGAGCGACAATCATCAATACAGCTATCAACATTGGAATCCATGCTATCCACCAGCTGGCTTTGAAGCCCAAAAGAAGGCCGGCCAGAATTAATACAAACGCCAGCAAAAGGCGATTGAAAACAATTAAACGTCTTAATTTAATATTCATCTTGTTTCAGTAAAAAATTGTGTGCAAATGTACTCGGTAATTTTGAGTAAAATGCATTGAGAAATGTGATAATTAGTCAAATTACGGCCTTGCAAAGCAAAAGGATTTCGTTTCTTTGCGTCCGGATGATGATATTATTTTTTGTTTTTTCCATTTGTATCGTGCTGCAAACCCTGTTTGCAGTATGGATGCTCTGGGTAAAACCATCTTCAGAACTGAAAAAAAACAGGCAAACGGCTGTTGTTCCTTTTTCAATTATCATCTGCGCAAGAAATGAAGCAAAGAACCTTCTCGAAAATCTTCCTTTTATCCTTAGCCAAAACCATCCTGATTTTGAAGTAATTGTAGTGAATGATGCTTCCGACGATTTAACGGAAACAGTGTTGAATGGTTTTTCAGATAAAAAATTGAAAATTGTCCATATTCCTGTGGACGAAGAAAGAACGCTACCCGGCAAAAAATTTGCTCTAAGCAAAGGAATTGCTGCAGCAGGCAATGAACGACTGCTGTTGTGCGATGCAGATTGCAAACCGGCTTCAAATGAATGGGCATCATTGATGACAGCAGATTTAAACCTACCCAAAGAAATTGTAGCGGGTTATGGTGCTTATGCGAAAAGGGAAGGCTGGCTGAATGTTTTTATAAGATGGGAAACGCTGCACACATTCCTGCAATACAGCACTTACGCACAAAGCGGTGTTCCATATATGGCTGTAGGCAGAAACCTTGCCTGCACTAAATCTGTTTTATTAAAAGCACAATCCGAACCCATTTGGGCTTCGATGCCATCCGGTGATGATGACTTGCTGATACAATTGACGGGCAACAGAAAGAACGTTGGAATAGTTTCTAACGCTGCTGCATTCACTTACAGCGAAGCAAAAGCAACATTCAGAGAATGGATCATGCAAAAGCAACGCCATCTTTCAACCGGGAAATTATATAAAAAGCAAATTCAGTTTTTGCTTGGCCTTTATGGATTGTCACATGGATTAATGTGGTTATTATGGCTGGCACTTTGGATTGGTGGCTACGGCTACTTAATTTCGTCGCTGATGCTGCTGCGCTGCTTATTGGTTTGGAGCCTTTGGGCCATCGGTGCAGAATCAATGAAAGAAAATAACTTAATACTCTGGTTGCCGCTTTGCGATATTGGCTGGGCCATTTATAATTTATTTTTGTCGCCGTATATCTTTTTTAAAACAAAAAAACAATGGAAGTAATTTTAAAATATTTTGATGACTTTTCTGAAACGCAACTGACTCAATTTGCTGCGCTGAAGGATTTATATACTGACTGGAACGAAAAAATAAATGTTATTTCCCGCAAGGATATTGACAGTCTTTACGAAAGACACGTTCTGCATTCATTGGCGATTGCCGCTTCCGCAAATTTTAATGATGGTGCCGAAATTGTTGACATTGGTACTGGCGGTGGATTTCCTGGAATACCATTAGCCATTTATTTTCCAAACGTTCAGTTTCTCCTTGCCGATAGTATTGGTAAAAAGCTTAAAGTTGTGCAGGATGTTGCAGGTCAGATTGGACTAAAAAATGTTCAGGTGCAACACAACAGGATTGAAGATATTAAAAACAGGAAATTTGATTTTGCCGTTTCGCGTGCCGTTGCTCCATTGGCAGAATTATGGAAATGGGCAAGACCTATTTTGCGTACAGGGCACAACAGTGAAGAATATGGCAATGGTTTGATTTGCCTTAAAGGAGGCGACCTTGCCCAGGAATTTTCGGAATCCGGATTAAGACCACGGATGTTACCGGTGAATAAAATTTTTGAAGAGCCTGGTTTTGAAGACAAATATGTAGTCTACGTGCCACGATAAGCCATTCACCTTATTCCAATTGAATTTCTCTGTTTTTTTGAATAGTTTTGGAGATTGATGCGCATTTTACTCCTTTTGCTTTTACTCTCGTTAAAAATCGCTCAGCCATCTTACGGCCAGGGAAAAACGCGCGCACAACGATTTCTGAATCTTGCCCAAACCTATTATGCACAAAAGGACACCAACCAGGCTTACTCTTATGTTCAGTTGGCCATAGACGAGTATCCTGCTTACGATGA
>DLGS01000113.1 GCA_002482815.1 Bacteroidetes bacterium UBA7688 | reverse complement strand
TTCAAAAAATATTGGGATTACAACGGTTGTAATCCCAATATTTTTTGAATTGTGTGCCGAATACGCGGTAGCAAACTTTATGTGGATTGTCAACACGGTTAATCAAATCAGTGAAAACACGGCGCTTGTCGTAGCAGTCATTGCAAAAGCCCTGAACTTCAACATTGTAAGCATCTTCAGGAATCACCCATTCAAAGCTCTGGCCGGTTACAACAACCGGAGAATGATACGTTTTTTCAACGCCTTCAAGTTCATAACGAACCAGGAAATAAGCATTGTAGGCTGCATCGTTGTATAATGAAATTGTCATTTCATCTGTTGGTTCTATGAAATCATAGCCTGTTCCAAAATAAACAACAGGACGAGGATTCATTGATGTACCGCGGAAAGCGATATAGTCCCATTTTTTATCACCATTTACATCGGCAAAACCATTTGGCATATCGGCCAGACCGCGTTCTACTTTGCGTGCAATGTTTGGTTTTTCTTCAAAAGACTGGCCAAACGAATAATGAATATAGATGTTTGGTTTGTCCTGGTTACCATGAAAAGTTACATAATCTGCTCTATGGTCTCCATCAACGTCATAGTATCCACGTGGCATATCATCATATCCGCGAGGGATTGGTTTGCTCAGTTTGTTTTGATAAGGATACAAAAACTGGAAATTGTACTCGATTTTATTTCCAAGGTAAGTATTGATATTATCGCCGTCATAAGAATCCATATAATCAGCCATTCCATCGGCGTTAATATCCGCAAAAGCCTTTGTTACACCATCTTTTGAAGGCTCCAGTAAAGAGGCGCTTTTATAAGATTTTGCATTAAATCCCGTTCCGGTAGACAAATAGGCAACAATGTAAGGACGGTTTTTGTCACCACGGAAAGTGATATAATCCCAGCGACCATCGCCATTGATATCAGCGAATCCACGGGGAAATCCATCATATCCACGATCGAAATGACCACTCATGACAACATAATTATTTGAAAAACCCTCATTTGTATAAAGGTATGCTACAATGCGTGGTGTTTGTGGGTTGCCCTGAAAAGTAACATAATCTGCTTTGCCATCTCCATTTATATCGGCAAAATAGCTTGGTCCAACCAGGCTTCTGTAAAGCGAAGGGTGGCTAACAACATTTGGTATCTGGTCAAAAGTCAAACCATTGGAAAAACGGACATTTACAGTCGGATTATCCTGGTTGCCGGTCAATATGATGTAATCGTCTTTGCCATCGCCGTTTACATCTGCAAAGCAACGATTATTTTTTACCTGGTATGTTTGCGCAAAGGAAGTTGCCGAAAAACCCGAAATCAAAAGGGCTGTAAGCGTAATTATTTTTTTCATTCCGAAAAAAGTTTTTTGAATAGATTATTTTTCTAGCTATCGTCAAATGTACTCTCAGACGACTGTAATTTATAATTTTTAGCCAATTATTTTTTCAGTATTCATGAATGAAACAATCAGCACAGCAGATTTTGGATGGTGTAATGATGAAGTAGTAAAGTGCAATTTGTTTTTTAAAGGCAATTATTCTTGTTTAATTATTCCTCTTCAAGTATTATTTTTAGCGAATGATAAAATGCTTACTCCTTTCCACAGCTTTGTTTTGTGCTTTGGCCGGCAATGCGCAAATAAGTGATTCCCTCGCTTTTAAAACGATTTCCGATCAGGTATTAACCCGGGGGAAATGTTACGAAGATCTCAAAGTTTTGTGTAAAACTGTTGGAAACCGCATCAGTGGTTCGCCGCAGGCGGCAAAAGCGGTAGAGTGGGGAGAAAAAACCATGCGCGAGACGGGTTGCGATAAAGTGTGGCTCCAACCGGTGATGGTACCGGTTTGGAAGCGCGGTGAAGAACATCTGGCACTGAAGTTTTCTGCTACCGGTGATTACGAGGATGTGCCAATGACCTCTTTGGGCAACAGCGAAGGAACAGGCGGCCGCTTGCTCAAAGGGGATATTGTAATGATTAAATCATTTGAGGAATTCGAAAGAATGGATAAAGCCAGCGTGGAAGGGAAAATTGTTTTTTTCAATTACCGCTTCCGTCAGGATTTCCCCAACTCATTTCCGGGCTATGGAGATGCGGTAAAATATCGCTGGCAATCGCCCATCATAGCAGGCAAGAAAAATCCGGCGGCCATTATTATCCGCTCTATTTCTACGGGGGATGACGATTATCCACATACCGGCAGTACGCGATATGAAGAGAATGGACCCAAATTTCCGATTGTGGCTATTGGGAATAAAACGGCCGACAAGCTGGAAATGGCTTGCCTGAACGGAGGAACAATGGCTGCGATGAAGACCAATTGTAAAATGGATGGAACCGCACTGTCTTACAATGTGATTGGTGAAATAACCGGCAGCACAAAACCAAACGATTATATTATTGTCGGCGGGCATCTGGATTCGTGGGACATTGGTGAAGGTGCACATGATGATGGTGCTGGTTGTGTACAATCGATGGAAGTATTGCGTACGATGAAAAAGCTGAGCATCCGCCCCAAACGTACCATCCGTGCGGTGCTATTTATGAATGAAGAAAATGGTTTGAAAGGCGGAACTGCTTACGCAGACTCGGCTTTGGCACGTAAGGAAAAGCACATTCTGGCACTGGAAAGTGATGCCGGCGGTTTTTCTCCACGTGGGATAGAAACAACAATGAGCAAAAAGCAACGGGAAAAATTCAAAAAATATGCACCCTTATTTTTGCCTTATGGTGTTTATAATTTTGACGAAGAAGGTGGTGGCGCCGATGTAAGTCCGCTGAAAAAGCAAGGCGTGGTCATTGGAGAATTACTACCGGATTCGCAGCGTTATTTTGATGTGCACCATACCGATAATGATGTGTTTGAAACGGTAAACCACCGTGAACTGAAACTTGGTGCTGCAGCGATGACGATGTTTATTTATCTGGTGGATAAGAATGATTTGCTGGATTAATTTTAAAATGATGAAATCCCCTTTCTTCTTTTTTCTATTCTTGTTTTCTTTGCAGGAATGCGAAGCGCAGAAGGCTGTGGTGGCGAATCTGAAGATGAATGTTGCTTATGTTGGAGTTGCCAATCCTCTGGATATTTTAGTCGAAGGTTATAATTGGGATGATTTAAATGTTACAGTAAGTAATGGTAGAATCGAAAAAAATAAAAAAGAAAGGCTTTATGATTATTTTCCTAAAAGACAGGGCAAAGATTATATTGTAGTCGCGTCAAATAAGAAGCCTTTCAAAGTAATTGCCAAAATAGAATTTAGGGTAAAACTCATACCTGATGTATATCCCTATATTGCTGGAGTGGATAGGAAAAAAATTCAAAAAGATAAACTACTTCATTCAGATAGTATTGAAGTTATGATCAGGGGGTTTGATTGGGATCATGGTTTCATAATACAGAACTATAGTATCATTATTTTACGAAAAGACAGTGTACTATTTATTAAAAATGATTTTCAGGGTTCTTTATTCCCCAATGCACTAAAAAAAGAGTTTAAAAAGACAAAAGATGGAGACAAAATACTTTTGTACAATGTAGCTTATATGACTCCAAGTAGAGATACAATTGAACTTGTTGGTGCTAACTTTACAATCATCGAAAAATAAAAATGAATAACACCCAAATAGCCGAACAATGGTTTGCGGCTTTCAATGCCCACGATCTGGAAGCATTGCTTGCACTTTATGCTGACGATGCCAGGCATTTCAGTCCGAAACTAAAAATACGCCAGCCTGAAACGGAAGGATGGGTAAAAGGAAAGGATGCACTCCGCAGCTGGTGGCAGGATTCGTTTGATCGTTTACCGACTTTACAATATATCCCGACGAGCTTTACCGCAAACAATGAACGGGTGATCAAGGAATATGTCAGAAAAGTAAGCGGGGAGGCGGATATGCTGATTGCCGAAGTGTTGGAAATTAAGGATGCTCTGATTGTCGGTTCAAGGGTTTACCACGGATAAAATATCTAAAATTCAACAATTTAAAGAACCCTCCATTATTCCTATCTTTGCCCAATGTCTGATTTGCACATCTATAACTCATTCAATCGCCAGAAAGAAAAATTTGAATCGATTACCCCGGGCCACGTTGGCTTGTATGTTTGCGGCCCTACCGTTTCGGGAGAGTCACATTTGGGTCATGCGCGTCCTTATGTGACCTTCGATGTCGTGAATCGTTATTTGCAACATCTGGGTTATAAAGTACGTTATGTGCGCAACATTACCGATGCCGGCCACTTTGAAGAAGAAGGTCGTGAAGCAGAAGATAAAATTGCAGGCAAAGCTTTGCTGGAAAAACTGGAGCCCATGGAACTGGTGCATAAATACACCGAACTATTTCATTGGGGAATGCGTTTGTTCAATTGCCAGTCTCCAAGTATCGAGCCAACGGCAACGGGCCATGTCATCGAGCAAATTTCAATGATTGAAGATATCATCCAGAAAGGGTATGGCTACGAAAAAAACGGTTCTGTTTATTTTGATGTGAAAAAATATGCCGAACATTATCCTTACGGAAAATTGTCCGGCCGTAAAATTGACGAGCTTTTAGAAACCACCCGCGACCTTGATGGTCAGGATGAAAAAATAAATAAAGTAGATTTTGCTCTTTGGAAAAATGCGCCACCGGAGCATCTGATGCGCTGGAAAAGTCCATGGGGCGAAGGTTTCCCGGGTTGGCATATTGAGTGCTCGGCTATGAGCAGCAAATACCTGGGTACAGAATTTGACATCCACGGTGGTGGTATGGACCTTCAGTTTCCGCACCACGAAAGTGAAATTGCACAGTCAACTATCGCACATGGTCACGCTCCGGCACGCTACTGGATGCACAACAATATGATTACCATCAACGGGAAAAAGATGGGCAAAAGCTACAATAACGTTATTAAAATGACGGAATTGTTCAGCGGAAACCATCCTATCCTGGAGCAGGCTTATCACCCGATGGTGGTTCGCTTTTATATTTTGCAAACCCACTACCGCAGCACCTTAGATTTCAGCAACGAAGCGTTGCAGGCTTCTGAGAAGGCTTTGCGCAGACTTTGGGAAGCGTATGAATTATTAAAAAAGACAAATCATCCCGGAAATGCAGTTGCAAAAGATGCTGCATTAAATGATCAGGTGAAAAACTTCTGCAATGAATGTGCCGATTTTATGAATGACGATTTGAATACAGCTAAAGTAATTGCCAGTCTGTTTGAACTTGCACCCATCATCAATGGTATAAAAGGCGGCCAGGTTAAAGCCGATGCAATTGATGCAGCAACTTTTGCTTTGCTTCAATCCACTTTCAAAACGTACCTTGAAGACATATTAGGTTTGCAGGCTTTGCAGGCAGAGCAGAACAGTAATAAAATGGACAAAGTTTTGTCTGTATTAATTGACATTCGTAAAGATGCCAAACAAAGAAAGGACTTTGCCACCAGCGACCAGATCCGCAACAAGCTGACCGAATTCGGCATTCAACTCAAAGACGAAAAAGACGGTACTGTAAGCTATACCATCGAATAAATAACATGAAGAATATAAAGAGATTAATTTACTACATAGCCGACTACAAAGGGAGCATTGTGCTTTACTTTTTGTGCAGTTTGCTGGCAGTGGTTTTCTCTGTTTTCTCGATGGGCTCTTTGATGCCGGTATTGCAGGTTTTATTTTCGGGTGATGATAAGCCAAAGCCAAAAGCTAATCCAAGTGCGATAGAGCAGTTGCATACGTTCATTTTTGAACTAACGGAAAAGAATGGGCCAATCAATGCATTGGCGCTTATTTGTGTGGCAATAGTAGTCTTCGTTTTTCTCAAAAATATCTTCCTTTATTTATCTATTTACATCCTTGCTCCCTTACGCAATGCTATTCTTCGCCGTCTGCGCAATGAACTTTTTGTAAAGATATTATCCTTACCTATTGGTTATTTTACTGACGAACGCAAGGGAGATATTATGTCTAAGATGACAAACGATATCAACGAAGTAGAGGTTTCCGTCATCTCAGTTCTGGAGGTTTTTATCCGTGAACCATTGATGCTCATTTTCTTTTTAGGCACAATGATTTCTATTTCTCCAAGCCTGTCTCTTTTCATTTTTATTTTCCTTCCTGTAGCGGGTTTGATCATTGGATTGGTGAGTAAAACCTTGCGTAAATCATCCAATATTTCACAGCAGTACCTGAGTGATATTCTTGCAGTGATAGACGAAACGCTTACCGGCATGCGTGTGGTGAAAGCCTTTAATGCTGAGCGTCATCAACAACTGCGTTTTACAAGAATGAACAATGATTTATTTCGCATACGCAACAAGATTTCTGCCAGGAAGGAACTGGCGTCTCCATTGAGTGAGGTGATGGGTATTATAGTAGTGAGTGTGATTTTGTGGTTTGGCGGTCGCCTTGTATTAAGTCATCAGGGATCTTTGACCGGCCCTGCTTTTATCATGTACCTTGGATTGTTTACCCAGATTATTAATCCTTTCAAAAATCTCTCTTCTGCATTTTCAAACCTTAAAAAAGGTAGTGCAGCTTTACAGAGAATTGAGGATATTTTACAGGTCGAAGCAACGATTAAGGATTTGCCCAATGCCAGGCCAATACATACTTTCGAGCATCAGATTGAGTTGCGGAATGTGAATTTTGCATATGGCGATAAAGAAATACTCGAAAATTTAAACCTGGTCATTCCAAAAGGAAAGACGATTGCCTTAGTAGGCGCATCAGGGGCGGGAAAATCGACGTTGGTTGATTTGATACCCCGTTTTCATGATGTAAGTTCAGGTAGTATTTTATTAGATGGTGTAGATGTTAAGGAATACAAAGTTGATAATCTCCGCAGATTAATGGGAGTTGTAAGCCAGGATCCTATTTTATTCAATGATACCATTTACAGCAACATCACTTTAGGCACCGGTGGCGCAGATATGCAACGCGTTGTGGACGCAGCAAAAGTTGCCAGTGCCCATGATTTTATACAAAGAAAATCTCAGCAATACGAAACTGAAGTGGGTGACAGAGGAACCCGATTGAGTGGTGGCGAGCGCCAAAGAATTACCATTGCACGTGCTGTGTTGAAAAATCCACCAATTCTTATTCTTGACGAGGCAACATCTTCTCTTGACACCGAAAGTGAAAGAATGGTACAAGTTGCTATCAATAATCTGATGCAGAACCGAACCTGTATTGTTATTGCTCATCGCCTGTCGACTGTACGCAATGCTGATGAAATTATTGTGCTTGATCACGGAAAAATTGCAGAACGTGGTACCCACGAAAGTTTACTCCAACATGGTGGCTTGTATAAGCGCCTTGTTGAAATGCAGGAGTTGAAATAATTTTATTAATTTCATTGCGACAATTTATAAGCAATGAAAATTCAATTATTTATAGCGGTACTTTTGTGTTCGTATCTTAATAATTTTGCTCAATGCAAGCAAAGATGGCTGCACTTTAATGGAGCGAAAAGTGATACTGTTAATGTAATTGTGAATGCAAATGCTGGCAAAAGTTCAAATGAGATTCTTGACATTTCCGGTAAGAAGATTCCAAAAAAATTTCTTGATTCGGTTATTGTTTTTCTGGAAGCAAAGGAAAACAGAAGGAAGGAAAATGGCGCACTTTTTCTGAATAACAGAATATTTCATTCCGGGCCTTTGGAGATTATTCTTAAAAATGTCACAAGCCCATCTGCAGATTCCTCTGCAATTAAGTTTTATAATTTTTCTTTAAGTGATGGTTTTAATGGAAGCGATTGGGATGAAAATGGATATTATTTCTTTACCTATACAAAACAGTATGGATTGGTTTTTAAAAATCATTGGGAAAAGGGCATGGATCCAAATTTCTATTTCAAGGAAATTCTGTTGTTTGATGAATGTACCAAAGGCGGGTATGCAAAAGATAGAAAAGTCATTTTTGGATTTTTTTATCATTAAAAATAATTAGTATTTCGACACTTTTCTTTGGTTTATCTTTGTTGTAATGAACCTGCAAGTCTTGCTGGGATTATATCAAAATGATATCCGCTTGAAACAATTAGCGGCAGCTATCTCATTGCCCAGTCCCAAAATCCGAGTACAATTAGATAATCTTTTCGGCTCTTCGCTCAACTTTATTGCAACTGCTGTATGGCAAATGACCTCATCTTCTGCAGAGGTTGTTGCCAATGGTGCAAACCATGTTTTTGTGTTGAATGATCACGAAGAAGCAGCTTATTTTCATAACGATCTTGAGCAATTGACCAAGGCTTTGGACATTTGCTATTTCCCGGATTCGTTCAAAAAAGTTGGCGAATATAAAGATTTGAACAGCAGCCATGTGATGCTGCGGACAGAAGCTTTGACCAAATTTTCCAATGAAAGAAAAGGCGGTGTTTTGGTGACCTATCCCGAAGCCTTGATGGAAAAGGTTGTGAATCCGAAAACGCTTTCGGGAAATATGATCAGCATAAAAGTCGGAGAGAATTTAAAAATTGATCCATTGCTGGAGCGATTGAGCAGCCTGGGTTTTCGCCGGGAAGACTTTGCCTATGAACCGGGTCAGTTTGCGATGCGTGGCGGCATTCTTGATATTTATTCTTTCGGAAATGAACATCCTTATCGTGTTGAATTATTTGGGAATGAAGTGGACAGCATACGGATTTTTAATCCCGAGACGCAGTTGTCTGAAAGGAAATTATTGCAGGTAAGTATTTTACCCAATGTTGAAACAAAGTTTGAAGCGCAGGAAAAAATATCCCTGATGGATTTCCTGCCGGCTAATACTGTTTTCTGGTTTAAGGATCTGGATTTTACTTTAAGCAAATTGCATAAAATGCGGGATGATCTTCCGACAAAGATTGGTAACGAAATTGTGTCAGTTGATCACGACGAAGACTGGATAAGATCTTTGTCAATAGAGGATTTTGAAGATATTGATGCCTGGGAATCGAAGCTTGCAAAAAGGCACATTATTGAGTGGAGAAATCGTTCACTCAATAAAATTTTTAACGATACTGAATCCATTGCCTTGCAATTTGCAACGGAAGAACAACCTGCCTTCAATCGTCAGTTTGATATGCTGATTGCTGATTTGAAAAAGAAGTCAGCCAGCCAATACAGTTGTTTCATTTTTGCTGAAAATCCCAAGCAATTAGAACGTTTACACAGCATCTTTGAAGACCTGAATGCCGGCATACAATTTGTGCCGATTCCTAATGCGATCAACAAAGGTTTTATCGATCACGAAAAGAAAATTGTTTGTTATACCGATCATCAGATTTTTCAGCGTTATCACAAATATAAAGTTAAGCAAGCCTATACAAAAGGAAAGGCGATTTCCCTGAAAGCCTTGCGTGACTTGCAACCCGGTGATTTTGTAACCCACATCGATCACGGAGTTGGCAAATATAGCGGGCTTCAAAAAA
>DLGS01000367.1 GCA_002482815.1 Bacteroidetes bacterium UBA7688 | reverse complement strand
CCAGCTTCAAGACTGTAGTTGTCGTATTCGTCACTCCCAAAGAAAACGCCCCCAACGCCTGCCGAAAAGAACCCGCCCATCCTTTTAAGCATTGCGCTTTTAGGAATAGCAACCGGCAAAAGTCCCTCTGAAATAGTAGATGAAAGCAAAAAAGATACTCCCGTTCCCTCTCCGGGACTATTTATATCCGCATCCTCATTAAGGGTTACATCTGCATACTTATAATTGTATCTGCCGGTCAATGTTGTTCCACTATGTGCAATAGTAACAACATCCCCGCCCGTTAAAGGGATTTCGTAAGGGCTATCAAGGTTTGATTTAAAATCGCTTGCAATGCCCTTTTCAAATAAATCTATTTTTACAGAGCCGTCTATTGGATTAATGTAAGGGCTTTCAAAGTTTATATCTCCTTCCTGATATGGATAATAACTCCAATCTACCGTATCATTAACTAGGTAAACAACAAATTTGCATTTTGCAGTGTCGCCAATCGTAAATATAATGAATCGCAGTATTTGGGCTGCGTCACCTGTAAATTCATATTCTCCGGTAAGCTTATTTAATGTGCCGTGTAGGCTTTGAGATCGCCCCCACCCCTGCTTCATTTTCTCCCATTCTGTTGGCGGGGTACGTAATGGGTTTGCAAGGCCGATAGATGAATCAGAAGTTTGCTGTATTGCGCCGCTACCATCTACATAAATGTAATTGCCATCTAGTATAAAATGGCTTCTTATAGGCAAGGGCATACTCATAACAACAAAATTAAGGAATTTTGTTGTTAAATTAGCAACTTTTGGCGATTATGGATTTTTTGCTTTATTATCGAAATCTTCCTTGAACTTTTTTGCGTCCTTTTGGGATATCTTTATACAGTTCGTTTCCCTGCCGAGCTTTTCGTTTTCAAGGATGTAATCTTCTACTGGCGTAACGTCTGTGTAAACCAACTGCTCAAAAGAAGACTTTGCGGACATCTGAACGGTACATTTATAAACATCCGGCTTTTTACAGGAAAATAAAGATGTTGCTAAAGCCGCAACTAAAAGTATGTTTTTCATTCTGCACGAATTTGAAATGCAAACATACAATATTTTTCTAATTACGCTCTTGCCCGATCCATATTTTTTTGATAGCTTAAAATTGCGGGGTAATCATTTGATTTTGCAGTTTCCCTCAATACGCTTGCCAGTTCTTTTGTTTGCTGCTTTAATTGTGCTGCATTTGCCCTGATAAGTTCATCATAAGATATTTTGTTTACTGTGCCGTCTTGCGATGGTTTTAATACTTGCTGCAATTCTTTATTTGATAAGATGGTATCCCCTTGTTGCTTATAAATCATTGTAGGCTCTGTATAAAGTCTCATTGTGCCATCTTTATCTATCTTCAATTCAGCTTCATTCTTTTCAGAAATCCACGCTAACCCATTATATGGATCATCAGCTTTTACGCCGGTAGAATACTCCGGTATTGGAGTAGCAAGAACAACCGCTGCCTGTGCTAAACCGATAGCCGCAGCAATAGCAGAGAATGGTAAACCGCCGGTAATCGGGAATTCTGCAACAGCTTTAGAAATTGCAGTAGCTGTATTAATCGCAATTGTACCTAATGCAATGGCTTTATCTATTCGGGCTTGCTTTTGTTTGGCTGCTGCAATGTCTGCCTGAATCTTTAGTTTTTCTTGTTTCTCTTGGTCTGCCAAAACCATTGTGGCTTCTATCTTATCTCTTTCGAGCATTGTTGAACGCTCTATTGCATCCCGTTTTGATGCATAGTATTCAGTATTGCTTTCATCCTGTTTTTCTAAATCTCTTATCTGCCTGTCAATAGATGCAGAGATTAAAGTATTGATGAATTGGAATGTCTCTTGACCTAGTCTTTTCAGGTCGTTGTAAAGTCGTTTTTTGTTGGCTAATTCGTGAGCATTGGCTTTATCCTTTGCCTTTTGGGTTTCTTCGATTACTTTTATTTCATAATTCTGCGCTGCTTCAATGATTTTCTTTTGCTCTTCTGCATTCAAGCCCAAGTCATTCATGTGCATAACGAGGTAATCCATCTTTTTCTGATAGACTTCTTCTGCTGATAGCCCTTCTGCTTTGGCTGCCAACTCTACATCGTTTAATCCTTGCTGAATTGTGGCGTACTTGGCTTTGCTTAGTTTGTCGAGCCTGTCCAGTTCATCCTTATCTTCTTTTTCTTTCTTCTTTACCGCCTCCAGTCTGATTTTCTCCAAATCATCCGCTAGCTTTTTATTCATTTTAGTTTCTTCAAGGTCAAGCTCATGCTTAAAAGCAATATCATCTTTGCCTTCACGTTTATTAAGTTCGTTTTTCAACTCAAAATAGGCATCCATCGCACCTAAGCGCATTTCATAACTATTTTCTTCTGTATCAAATATGGCTTTCTGATTGGCTATTTCTTGTTTAAGGATTTCGTTATTGTCTTTGCCTAGCTTTTCTTTTTTCGCATTCTCTGTGCCGCCAAAGAAATCAAAGCCATATTTTTTAGACAATGCAGCAGCATCTTTGCGGAAATTCTCGCCAATATTTAAAAGTTGGTCAGCATCCTGTTTCGCAGACTTAGCAGAAATAGCACCAAATAGCATTTGAGTAACTGCAACCGGATTAGTAGATCCTGGCACAACTTTACCGGCAGCATCCATTGTTTTCTGCTGTTGTATTACCGCTTCTACACTTTTCTTTGCTGATTCCTGTAATGCATAGTTTGATGCAGCCTTTAATAATGTGAATTGGATATATGCCTGTGCATTTTTGCCCAAATCCTTTTCCGCTTCATCAAGGCTTTTTACTTCGCCGGTTGTTTTCCCGATTGTTTCATTGTACTCTTTTAGTACTTTATCTTTATCTATAACACCTTCTTTAGCTAATTGCAAATCAGTACGAAGCTTGTTTACGTTCTCAATGGCAGATGTTACACTTGAATCTGAATAGGCTTTATTTAATGCGTCTTGGGCTTTTTCTGCATCATTCGTGCCAACTACAATCTTTTGCATAAACTCAACTATTTTAGCCCCGTATTGAGTTAAAATAATTGTTCCAACAACAAGTAATGTCTGCCAGTTTACTATTGACCTTAAAGAAGTTTCAAAAACACCCGCCGTTGCTTTGCCTTCTGCCTTCATTGCGGCCACCTCTTTGCGCACTTTAGCAATTTCATCCCCAACCATAGGGAGCTGATTTGACCAAGACAGGAATAATTGGTCAAGAGAACGGACTGATGGAACTTCCCTTAATAACCCTTGCAGAGAACGACCAAGCCCATTAGTTGCCATTGTATATTCACCCACCCTTCTTTGAAACCTGCCGGTCATTGCGTCAGTTTCCTTCAATTGGGTATCAATCTCTTTTATTCGCTTTACTAATACGCCACCTATTTGTTCATTTGCCCTTTCCGCTGCCGTTAACTTATCGTATCCTAGTCTAAGGTCATTTAATGTTTTTGATAACGCTATGTTGCTGTCTGCTGCGACTAATGCTGATGCCAGTTTGCCTTCGGTTGCCCTTGCTGATGCAACTCTTTTTTCTTCTGCATCACGCTCTTTAAGAAGGGTTTTGTACATAGCAGCATAAGCCTTATCAGAATTTATTTTTTCTAAATTCATCCGCTTACGTTCGTCAGCCTCTTCTTTGGCAATCATTTTGTTTAAGATTGCGTCATCCTTTGCATTTTTGTTTTTCCTTTCTGATTCCGCCTTTGCATCTGCAATCCTTTTTTCGCTCGCTGCCTTATCCCTGTCTTGTTGAGCCTTTAGTGTCGCTTTCTCTTCGTCATCTTTTTGACGCAAAAGATATTTCCATGTATCAACATATTCTTTATCTGATTGCGACTTTTCTTTGTTCGTCTTCTTTACCTCAACAGTATAGGTGCGCAGGTCGTTTGTTAGCTTTTCAAACTCTGCCTGCATCTTTTTAATGTTCTCTATGTTACCGGCAAAGCTGCTATTATTAAGAGCTTCACCACCCATTGAGTTCATTTTATTAACCCTAGCTTCGAGCCGGTCAAATATCTTATTGATTTTCTGTTCCTGACTTTCAAATTCAGGGACGTTAAAGAGTTCATTAACTAATACTTTCGCCATTTGGAGTAGTGCTGTCTATTGTGTTTACTAATTCTACAAACAGTCCGCACCAACTTTGTGTATCAATATCAGCAGGGATATGATACCCTTGCATTTTACCGATTGCATTAGTTACGTCTGAATAGTATTTGTAATCATTTTTAGCCGTGTCTGCACCGTTGGCTTTGTTTAGTTTTTCTTTTTCTGCCTGATAGCGTTCAAAATCTATCTTGTATCGTTTATTCTTTGTTGCAATCTTTTTAAGGTCGTCTTTGTAGCTTTCTTCAGTTAATGGTAAGCTGTAAAGTTTACGGAGTAATGAGGCAAGCTTTTCAGAGTAAAACTCATTCAATGCGTCTATTAATTCCTGTGCTGTTTGTACCTTATACCAATTAAAAAGCAGGTTATTTTCAATGGTTATGGCTTGTAATGCTTTTCGGGTTTTGGTAGAATCTAAGTAGTCAATATGCAAGCGTTCTGCGGTCTGTTCAGGCTGTTCTTCATTGCCCTCAACTATAAAAATTGAAGCGTCTTTATCTACAAGCCATTTTTTGAATTGCTTAAATGGTATGTCTTGGAGTTGCAGCATTATGAAGCGAGCATTATTTGTTCCTGTTTAAATTCATTTCCCAACCTTTCATCCCCATATTCACAAAAGGCAAATTCGCCGGTAGCCATAACGGTAACCAATACGTTACTACTAAGCTTATTTTTTGTCCGGTATGCTTTTGC
>DLGS01000062.1 GCA_002482815.1 Bacteroidetes bacterium UBA7688 | reverse complement strand
TCTGGAGGTAATTGTGGATACCCACAAAATATCTACCCAGCAATCTATTGTAGCCAGGGCCGGTATCACAACCATACCTTACGAAATATCCACGCCTGCCTTGATGGATAGTATCGGAACCCGCAGCTGCCGGGATCAATGGAGAATTAGACTGGATACGGCCAACCATCAGGTCACCTTTGAAATTCAGGATTCTGCCAATGCTCCGGGTTATTTTTCGTCGGCATTGATTACGGGTATCTTGTATGATCGTCGTACCGAACCGGAAGAGCCGGTTAAATTTACCTTTTACGAATCAAGAGACAATAACAATAGCTTACATTTTATCTTTGATGTGACGTATCCCAATACGCATGTACAGTTTTACAATGTCAGTGACTTGCCCACTTCTCACAAATAAATGACCCTACAACCCTACATCGTCGTTTCTGCACTTTCTCCCTTATTGGCGATAGTGATTGGTATAGTCTACAAAAAGAAAAGTCTGCTCTGGTATTATGCCATTGCAGACTTTGGCTTTGATGCAGGCATTATTTTATTAAAACGGGTTTGGAAAACGAATTACAGTCTGGCGGGCAATTTGTTTTTCCTGTTGGAATTTCTGTTTTTTGCCTTTGCCTTCCGGAAGCGGATTTTCCGGAACGATAAAGAATTCGGCCTTATCATTTCCGTTCTGATACTCGGATATCTGTACTACACCGTCATCTGTCATTCGCCTTTTGAGCATCATTTAACGGGTGCGGCTATTTTCTTTTCGGCACCCTATATTTTATGGTGCATACTGGGCTTTCATTCTATTATGTTTCAAAAAAACAACAGAATTATCGCACTTGAAAAGTCATCTTTCTTCTGGCTCAATACCGCTCTGATATTATACGCCTGCGGCAGTATTATTCTTTTTCTTTTCTATGATTATTTAACCGCCCTGAAGGGCAATAAGGAGTTTTTGAGTCTGTGGCTGATTGTCTTTATTTCTGTCAATATCCTGAAAAACATTGTTTTAGTTCCTATTGTCTATTTTTACAAAAAAGAGGAATATGAATGTACATAGCCTTATTGTTGCAAGTATTGCAATAATGTTATTGCTGGCATTCAGTATCGTTATTTTTGTGGTGAATTACCAAAGAAAGGTTATCCGCCATCAGGATGAAATCAAAAGCATCAACGAGCAGAAACAACTTGAATTAATCCAGGCTTCTATTCAGGGGCAGGAAGAAGAAAGGATGCGTATTGCTACAGAATTGCATGATGATGTTGGAGCGACCTTATCTTCCGTAAGGCTCTTTCTGCATTCTTCGATGCAAAAAGATGCCGATGAATCCGTCATCCTGCAATCAAAACAACTGTTAGACCAAAGTATCAGGAGTGTCAGGAATATTTCTCACAAATTGCAACCGGCCATTTTGAATCAGCTGGGCCTGCATGCCTCACTCGAATCTTTTGCCTCCATTATCAACCGTTCTTCTGTCCTAAGTCTTACTTACCGCTCTTTGTGCCCCTTGCCCAAATTAAGCGAAGCCACTGAATTGTCGGTGTACAGGATGTTGCAGGAGCTGACCAGTAATCTGATCAAGCATTCCGGAGCCTGCGCTGTTACTATTGAAAGTTCGGTTGAAAATGGCTTTTTACAGATCATTCTGTTGCATGACGGGCAAGGGCTTACCAACGAGATGTACCAGGAACTGATTTATAAAAAAGGGGCAATAGGATTAAAGAATATTGTCAACAGATTAAAGTCAATCAATGCTACCATCGAGTTTTCTTCTGAAGAAAAAGGTAATTTTCGCATTTGTATTTTAACCCCCATCGTATCCTGAAGTATGTCCCCTATTCAATATATCATTACCGACGACCATAAAATTTTCAGACAAGGCTTGCGCCTGGCGCTCAATAATTATCCTGACTTACAATTTGCAGGGGAGGCAGCAAACGGTTTGGAATTGCTGTCACTGCTCGCAACGGAAAAAGCGGATGTTATTCTGCTGGATTTAAAAATGCCCGAAATGGATGGCAGGCAAGTGCTCAAAGAAATAAAATCAAAATACCCTGAAATCAAAATATTGATTTTGACCATGTTCGAAGAAGAGCATTTTATCTTACAACTGATCGAAGAAGGTGCCAATGGTTATCTGCTGAAAAATGCTGAACCGGATGAGATCAATCTGGCTATGCATACCGTAACAGAAAGCGATTATTATTTTAATGATCTGGTAAGCTCTGCCATGCTGCGGAATATGATGCAAAAAACGAAAATAGCCAGCAGAGTGAAGGTAGGTGTTAAGCTTACGGATAAAGAAGAAGAGGTACTGAGAATGATTTGTGAAGAACGGACTGCTGCTGAGATAGGCAAAGAAATTTTTCTCAGTCAAAGAACTGTTGAAGGCGTTCGTTCGCTGTTATTGGAAAAAACCGGCGCACGAAATACGGCGGGATTGGTGTTGTACGCCATTAAAAATGGTATTTATAACGGATAGTCAAGCTCTGCTGTTTCGCAAAGAAAATAAAAACCCCAAACCTGTATGGTTATGGGGTTTTCTCATTTAGTTTCCGTTCCGGTCACCGGAATTAAAACTGCACAACCTTGCAAATAGTTCGCGGTTACTGAGGAACAGCAATTGTGGCTGACCACTGTGTATAGATAATATAAAGCGCCATAGAACCGCAGATGCATAAAAGGAATGCAATAGCCATAATGAGGTGCTTGATTGTATCTGTCATTAAGTTTTTGCTGTTTATGTCTTTTGTTGGCTTCATTGGTTTGCGCATTATGATAATAACAATGAGGTATTGAACAGCAAAGAAATCACATGTTTTTGCTTCGCCTTTTATAGCTTTTGAGCATGGATTTTATAAAATTTATGGCTGCAGGCCTTCGGGGAGTATTGATGCAGGCTTGCGCAGCCCGGCCAATCCGGTTTTGTGTAATCGCCTTAAGCCGCCTTTTGTGATTTTCGAAACCTGATGTTCATCAACTCTACAACCAGGGAGAAACAGAGGCAAGAGTAAATGATGCTTTTGCTGATCTCCTGATGAAACCCATCGGCAATCAGTACTACTCCGATAACAACAAGAAAACTCAGTGCAAGGATTTGAAGCGTAGGGTTTGAACTGATAATTCTGGCTAGCTTACCGGCAAACAGCATCATAACGATGATGGAAACAACTACGGCCACCATCATTACCAATACGTTATCCACCAGGCCAACTGCGGTGAGTATAGAATCAAAAGAGAAGACAGCGTCAATCAGGACAATCTGCAATAATATCCCAAACATTGTTCTTTTCTGCTTTCCTGGTTTGCCATGCGCCGGGTTTTTATCAGTCATTTTTTGGTGTAATTCAAGGGTGCTTTTGAAAATAAGGAATATACCGCCAAGCATAAGAATAATATCCTTATAACTTAGTCCCAATGGATCCTTGTTTAAGCCACTGATGGAAGGGATGGTAAACACCACATCCTTCAATCCGATAATCCAGTTAATGGCGAGCAGAAGGCACAGCCTGAAGATCATGGCAAGACTGAGACCTACATTTCTTGTCCTCCTTTGTCTTTCAGGCGGTAGCTTGTCGGTGATAATGGAAATAAAAATAAGATTGTCAATTCCTAATACAATCTCAAGGAATGTCAGGGTAAGGAGGCTGATCCATACTCCGGGCAAGGTGAAATCCGGCATTTCAAACATAGTCTCGTATTTTGTAGGTAAGCCACTCTTTTATTATCGGTGATGCAAATTTATAAATCGCCGTTCCCGCATAGCAAAAAAAGTAGAAACAAAGCTAAAAGTTAACTTACTGATGACAACCTTTTTATTCCGCAAAGAGGAATAATAAAAAAAGGAGCCACGAATGAACGTAACTCCTTTTTTTTAGTGTGCCCATAAGCGGAATCGAACCTGCACATCCTTGCGAATAGATTTTGAGTCGTGTCTGTAAATGCTTTATAACGCTCAAAACAAACACCTTTCAATTGTTGTAAATTCAAAAGTTGTCTTTATGATGTCTAAATGCAATATTGGTTTAGTGCAATTTTTAGTGCAGGATAACAACACATAATAATACAATATGATTTTAATTTTCAGCGGTTAGATTTAGATAACAGAGGTTATACGTAATAATTCATGAAACAGTAAATGCCATCGAGCAAGATGAAGAATTGCTAAATCAGAGTAACTCAACAGCGCAGGACAAACATTTGTTTTACCCAATTGCATCTGTTATAGATATAACAAAAGACGGGGAAAGAGTGATGAAAAACGTAGTGGTAGAATAAAAAACGAGTGCCTTTTGTAACGTGAATCTAAGCTTAATATAACTTATTGGTTTGATTTTTGTTATGCTCATGGCGCTCTTCTACATCTGATCATAATTATCGAAACATTCAATGTATATGCTATGAAAAACCTTTTGTTGCCATTTTTGTTGTTACAAGTCCATTGTATCTATGCACAGCATATAAAACTGACGCACATAGTTGTGATAAGGATTAAAAGAGCAGAGCTTCTTGCACTTTGCGAAAAGAACTAAAGGATTCAATATTCCTGTATTGGAAAAGCCGGCATACTGTAAAAAGTTGCCGGGTTAATTATGCTTTTTCTGTATGTCTGTAGCTTCTCTAAAGTAATCCTTCCTATGAAAGAATGTTATTGCAAGTTCATTTCCATTATGATTGTATTAATAAGGGTAAAATCGAAAGAAAACTATTTTAGAGAATTTGAAAATTTCAGAAGCGTTATTTTGTCTTGAATTGTAAAAATAAATCCTATACATTTGCACCGTTAAAAATTTTAGTCAAACTCCAATTTTATACTTTAGGAAATGAAAAAAACCTCATTATTTACGTCAGTAGCATCATGCAATATACTTGCAGTTGCCGGACGTGGGTTTTTTGCTGGCTCTCTAACGGGTTCGGTTTTTTGCAGTCGCGCTACTACCTACATGTTGCGACGTTGATAGTTCGTATTCCGACAATTTCTTGTTGAAGAAGCTACATCCATAGCTTTCAAAAATTATTTACTTATTGGTCTGTGTAGTTAGCGCTACAGGGCATCTTCTTGTTTTTACAGTTTTAATACTCATTAAAATGACTCCAAACTTTAGTGTATTGGTGGCATCGTCCCGTCATATACATTATGCCGCCATCATCTGTGATGAAATGGCCTCATCGGCACTTGCCCGTGGTACAGGAATTGCAAAACGTACTCCCGAATATATTCAGCAAAAAATGATTGAGGGAAAATCAGTCATCGCTTTTTCGCCTGATGGTTCCTGGGCTGGTTTTTGTTATATCGAAAGCTGGAGCCACGGCGAATATGTTGCCAATTCAGGACTGATTGTCGCACCCGATTTTAGGAAAAGCGGGATTGCAAAGCAAATTAAGAGCAAGGTATTTGAGTTAAGCAGAACGCTTTATCCGGAAGCAAAAATATTTGGACTGACAACAGGTTTGGCTGTGATGAAAATCAATAGTGAGCTGGGTTATAAGCCTGTTACCTACTCGGAACTAACGAAAGATGATGCCTTTTGGCAAGGGTGTAAAAGTTGTGTCAACTACCCGATATTGGAGAGTAAAGAAAGGAAAAATTGTCTTTGCACCGCTATGCTATTTGATGTTGCAACGAAGGGTGAAAATAACGTGGTTCAAAAATCACAACAAAAAAAATTGCTGACAAAGACTTTGTTTTTAAAAATTAAAAAGACAAGGATTCTGAAATGTTTTCCAATTATTCATAATCGTATAAAATCTATAATCCCATGAGTAATCCACTTAAAGTTGTCCTTGCATTTAGCGGAGGGCTAGACACTACTTACTGTGCAATTTATTTAAAAAAAGTACTCAATCTGGAAGTTCATGCCATTCTGGTACAAACCGGTGGTTTTAGTAGTGAAGAACTTGGCGTTGTTACCCGCAGAGCGCATGAGCTTGGTGTAGCGTCGTTCAGTATAGCAGATGTTACGGAAGAATACTACCAACGCTGCATTAAGTATCTTGTGTTTGGCAATGTTCTCAAAAACAATGTTTATCCATTGAGCGTAAGTGCAGAACGGATGATGCAGGCAATTGCTATAGCCGAGCAGGTAAAGAAAATCGGTGCATCATATGTGGCTCATGGTAGCACTGGTGCCGGAAATGATCAGGTCCGCTTTGATATGGTATTCCAAAGTATGATACCGGAGGTAAGTATACTTACACCTATCCGCGATCAATCCTTGAGTCGTGAAGGAGAAATTAATTTTCTTAAGGAGAATAATGTCGAGATGGATTTTACAAAAGCTGCATACAGTATCAATAAAGGACTTTGGGGTACTTCTGTAGGAGGAAGGGAAACCCTGACGAGTAATCAATATTTGCCGGAAGAGGCCTGGCCAACGGGTATCTCTGCCTCAGAGCCCTCAGATATAAGCCTCCAGTTTATAAATGGTGAGCTGAAGGGGATTAATGGAATATCTGAAGATTCCTCTGTAGTGGCAATACAAAAATTGCAAGCTTTGGCACAACCTTATGGAATTGGAAGGGATATACATGTGGGTGATACTATCATTGGAATAAAAGGGCGTGTTGGCTTTGAAGCAGCAGCTCCCTTGATTATTATTAAAGCCCATCATCAGCTTGAAAAGCACACACTGACCAAGTGGCAACTTTACTGGAAAGACCAGTTGAGCAATTGGTATGGCAATTGGCTTCATGAAGGAATGATGCTGGATCCCACGATGCGCAACATTGAAGCTTTTCTGGATGATACTCAAAAGACGGTGACGGGAACAGTATTTCTAACGCTTTATCCTCATAGGTTTGTTATTACAGGTGTCGAAAGTTCGCACGATTTGATGAACAGTCAATTCGGTGCTTATGGTGAGCAAAACAAGAGTTGGACTGGTGAGGATGTAAGGGGATTTGCAAAAATATTTGGCAACCAGACTTCAATTTATCACACTATAAATACAACTATCGATGCAAAAGAAAATTAAGGTCGGTATAGTGGGTGCCGCAGGTTATGCGGGTGGCGAGCTTATCAGAATTTTACTGAATCATCATTTCGCAGACATTGCCTTTGCACATAGCAGAAGCAATAGTGGCAGTCTTATTTGCGACATTCATACTGACCTCGTCGGCGAAACAGATTTGCAATTCTGCAGCAATATCGAAAACAACATAGATGTCCTGTTTCTTTGCCTTGGGCACGGAGAGTCATCAGATTTCTTAAGAAACAATAGAATCGCAGACCATGTAAAAATCATTGACCTATCTCAGGATTTTCGCATCAGGAAAGCAGGAAATTCATTTCTTTATGCTTTGCCGGAGTATAACAAGAATGAAATTGCTCATGCACAATACATGGCCAACCCGGGATGCTTTGCTACAGCTATCCAATTGGCATTATTGCCTTTGGCGAAAGAATGCGTGATGCAAGATGTGCATCTGACAGGAATTACAGGTGCAACTGGTGCAGGGCAAAAATTGCAGCAGAACGCTCATTTTGCATGGCGCAGTAATAATATTCAGGCTTACAAATCTTTATCTCATCAGCATCTTAATGAAATAAGGCAGACATTGAATGCTCTGCAACCAACTTTGCCTGAGATAAACTTTATACCCTGGCGAGGGGATTTTGCACGGGGGATTTATGTAAGCGGATACCTCAAGTCAGATTTGTCACTGGAGGATGCTTATCAAATGTTTCAAAACTTTTATCATGAAGCAGCATTCACATTTGTAAGTCGTAGGCTTATCGATCTTAAGCAAGTAGTGAACACCAATAAGTGCTTTATTCATCTTGAAAAGGAAGATGGGAAATTGATTATTCACACTGCTATAGACAATCTTTTAAAAGGCGCTTCAGGACAGGCTATCCAAAATATGAATATTGCTTTTGGATTTTCTGAAAAGAGCGGACTGGAACTAAAGGCCTCAGCGTTTTAAAAAATAGAATCATGAACTTATTTGATGTTTATCCGATTAATAATATCGCAGTTACTAAAGGTGAAGGAAGTTATGTTTGGGACGATAAAGGCCAACGCTATCTTGATTTTTATGGCGGGCATGCTGTTATTTCAATTGGTCATTCCCATCCTCATTATGTGACGAAGATTACAGGCCAATTAAATCAGATTGGTTTCTATTCGAACTCAATAGTTATTCCACAACAAAAGGAATTAGCCTCAAAACTCGGTCAGATTTCTGGGAAGGAGGACTATCAGCTTTTTCTTTGCAATTCCGGAGCAGAGGCAAATGAAAATGCGATGAAGCTGGCTTCTTTCCATACCGGCAGAAAGAAAGTCATTGCTTTTGAAAAGGCTTTTCACGGAAGAACCTCACTAGCTGTATCTGCAACCGATAATCCTAAAATTATTGCACCGGTAAATGAAACAAATAACATTGTTTTCCTTCCTTTTAATGATGTGCTACAATTGGAACAATATTTTTCTGAATATGGCAATGAGGTTGCTGCTGTTATTGTGGAAGGAATTCAGGGCGTTGGGGGTATCCATTTAGCCAGTATTGCATTTCTGAAGAGTATAAGAGCGCTTTGTACACAATATAATGCCGTCTATATTGCAGACAGTATACAATGTGGTTATGGCAGAAGCGGAAAATTCTTCTCGCATGATTATGCAGGTGTTGCTGCAGATATTTATTCTATGGCTAAAGGTATGGGTAACGGATTCCCTATAGGCGGAATCATCATTGCGCCGCATATTAAACCATGGCACGGGATGCTGGGAACAACCTTTGGAGGAAACCATTTGGCGTGCGCCGCAGCGATTGCGGTACTTGAGGTCTTTGAAGATGAAAGATTATTAAGCAATGCGAGTATTGTCGGTGCGTATTTAAAGAGTGAACTTTTAAAAATAAATGAATTAAAGAATGTTCGGGGTGAAGGACTGATGCTTGGATTTGATGTGCCGGAGGAGTATGAACAATTGCGAAAAAATTTACTGGAGCAACATTTCATTTTCACAGGAGAAGCAAAGCCAAACACTATAAGATTATTGCCCGCATTGAACATCAATACAACTCATGTTGATGAGTTAATTAATGCCATCAGAAAGGAGATTTCTCTAAAGTAGTTTTTATATAAGTAAAGAAATGAAAAAATTCACTTCAGTCAATGATGTCCTTGACATCAATTATTTAATTGACAGGGCTGTTTATTATAAAAGTAACCCTTTCGCAGATTCTGTTCTGGGACAAAACAAAAGAATGGGATTGTTGTTTCTTAACCCCAGTTTGCGGACAAGAATCAGCACACAGATTGCTGCAAGAAATCTCGGAATTGAGGTAATTGTTTTGAATATTGATAAGGAAGGCTGGAACCTTGAATTGAATGAGGGAGCCATTATGAACGGAACAAAAGTAGAACATATTAAAGACGCAGCCCCTTTGCTTGGAGCGTACTTTGATATTATAGGTATGCGCACATTTCCGGGACTGAGTAATAAGGAAGAGGACTATAATGAGTTACTGTTAAGCCAACTAATGCGGCATTCAGGGATTCCCATCGTAAGTCTTGAAAGCAGTACGCTACATCCCCTGCAAAGTCTGGCTGACTTAGTTACGATTTGGGAAAACCATAATAAGATTACGAGGCCGAAAATAGTGTTGACCTGGGCACCTCATATCAAAGCAATACCACATTGTGTGGCTAATTCTTTTGCGCAATGGATTAATAAATGGGATAATGCAGACTTTGTCATTACCCATCCGGCGGGATACGAACTGAGCGAACAATTTACTGAAGGTGCCAACATAATGCATAGCCAAAAGGAAGCGCTAGCCGCAGCAGATTTTGTTTATGTAAAAAACTGGAGTAGCTATACTGATTATGGGAAAGTCTGCTGCGAAGATTCATCCTGGATGCTGACAGAGCAACATTTGGCAGATGCTCCTGATGCAAAAGTGATGCATTGTTTGCCTGTAAGAAGAAATATAGAATTGTCTGATGAAATATTAGATGGGAAAAGGTCTTTGGTCACACAGCAAGGAGCCAATAGGGTATGGGCTGCACAAGCTGTTCTTGCTGAAATTTTAAAAATGAGCTAATAATGGAAGTGCTGAATATTGTGAAAATTGGCGGCAATATTATTGACGATTCCAAAAGTCTGGATAGGTTGCTGCAATCCTTTTCAACTTTGGAAGGGAATAAGATGCTGATACATGGGGGAGGTAAAATTGCTACAGAAATTGGTTTCAGACTTGGTATTGAACCTAACTATGTTGATGGAAGGCGCATTACTGATCAACCTACGTTGGAATTGGTAACAATGGTCTATGGCGGGCTTATCAATAAAAATGTTGTGGCCCGATTACAGAAGTGCGGATGCAATGGCATCGGGCTTTCAGGTGCTGACGGATGTATGATACAAGCTGTAAAACGAAAGGTAAAAGATGTTGATTTTGGCTTTGTTGGTGACATCGCTTCTGATGGGATTAACACCGTGATGCTCAGCGGCTTATTGAGAATGGGATTGACACCTGTAATTGCACCGCTTAGTTTCTCAAAAGGTGTATTGCTCAATACAAATGCAGACACAATTGCAAACGAAGTTGCGAAAGCAATGTCTTCAGACTTTTCTGTCAATTTGATTTATTGCTTTGAACAAATAGGTGTGTTGAAAGAACTGTGTAATCCTTCTTCTTTAATCAAATCACTGGATGAGGATGGGTTTAAGACCTTGCAAAGTATGAATGCTATAACAAAGGGCATGATTCCAAAATTGGAGAATGCTTTTTCGGCGCTGCATTTTGGTGTCGCAAAAGTGGTGATTGGGCATGCCGATCATCTGTATGAATTGATTAACGGCACAAAGGGAACAACCATCTTATGACAAGTATTACAACATGGAGTGATGAGGCTATCTGCTTACTGAAACAGCTGATTGCTTGCCCCTCTGTAAGCAAACAGGAGCAAGGTTCTGCAAGTATTATTGAAGGTTTTTTTTTAGAAAGAGGTATCAAAACCCAAAGACATCTTAATAATGTCTGGGTTGTAAATAAGCATTATGATGCGAATAAGAAAACAATTCTTTTAAACGCTCATCACGATACGGTAAAGCCCAATAGTTCTTACACATTGAATCCATTTGATCCAATAGAGAAAGATGGAAAACTGTATGGATTGGGCAGCAATGATGCGGGTGGATGTCTTGTGTCGTTAGCACTGACGTTTATTCACTTCTACCATCATCAAGGTTTAAAATACAATCTGCTTTTTGCTGCCACTGCCGAGGAGGAGATTTCCGGGGGAAATGGACTGGAGTCTGTATTAGCATTAATGGGTAAAATTGACTGCGCTATTGTGGGGGAACCCACATTGATGAATGCGGCCATAGCTGAGAAAGGCTTGATGGTGCTGGATTGTGTGACACTAGGCGTGTCGGGTCATGCGGCAAGGGAAGAAGGCGAAAATGCAATCTATAAAGCAATAAAAGACATTACTTGGATAGAGAATTTTAAGTTCCCAAAAGTATCCGAACTACTTGGCTCTGTAAAAATGAGTGTCACCCAGATTGAAGCAGGAAGCCAGCATAATGTGGTGCCTGACCGTTGTCGTTTTACAATTGATGTTCGTGTCAATGAGCACTATACTTTAGAAGAAATACTTACAATTATCAAACAGAATGTGAATGGTGATGTGATACCCCGCAGCCTGCGCCTGAAGAGTACAAACATACACAGGGAACATCCTCTTGTAAAAGCAGCATTAAAATCCGGTAGTAACTGTTATGGGTCTGCGACATTATCAGACAAAGCCCTGATGCCTTTTCCTGCATTGAAGATTGGGCCCGGCGATTCGGCAAGAAGCCATATGGCAGATGAATTTATTTACACCATGGAAATAGAAAGTGGAATCAGAACTTATATCAGTATACTTAATCAATTATTATGAAAATCTGGCAAAAAGCCAATACAACAACATCAGAAAAAATAGAGAATTTTACAGTTGGTCAGGATAGAGTATTTGATACTGTCCTTGCCCAATATGATGTGCGAGCCTCTCTTGCACATATCGAGATGTTGGAGCATGTTGGATTGCTAAGAGTAGAGGAGCATCATGCTCTGAAGAAAGCACTTCAAAATATTTTGACTGAAATAGAAACGGGTATTTTTTCAATCAGCCTAGATAGCGAAGATATTCATTCTCAGATTGAAGAAATGCTTACCGAACGGGTAGGAGAGGCCGGGAAAAAAATACATACCGGCAGAAGCCGTAATGATCAGGTTGCAGTTGATATAAAACTTTATTTAAAGGACGAATTGAATGTAATTAAGGATGATTGTTTACATCTTTTCAGCCAACTGCTTTCTTTAAGTGAAAAGCATAAGAATGAATTAATGCCTGGCTACACGCACCTTCAGGTAGCTATGCCTTCTTCATTTGGCTTATGGTTTGCGGCCTATGCAGAGTCTTTGGTGGATGATATGGATTTATTAAAAACAGCTTATCATATCACCGACAAAAATCCCTTGGGAAGTGGTGCCGGATATGGTTCTTCATTTCCTGTTGACAGAACAAGAACAACGGCGCTTTTGGGATTTTCTGAGCTACATTATAATAGTATTTATGCACAAATGAGTCGTGGAAAAACCGAAAAGTTTGTTGCAATAGCAATGAGCAGTATTGCTGCTACGTTGAGCAAACTGAGTATGGATGTTTGTTTGTTTATGAATCAGAACCACAGATTTGTAAGTTTTCCCGATCATCTGACAACGGGTAGCAGTATTATGCCCCACAAAAAGAATCCTGATGTTTTCGAGCTCATAAGGGGTAAGTGTAACCGATTGCAGGCCTTGCCTAATGAACTTACTTTATTGTGCAGTAATCTTCCTTCTGGCTATCACAGAGAGATGCAGCTTACCAAGGAGATTCTTTTTCCTGCCATTCAGGAATTGAAATCCTGCATTGAAATGATGCAATTAATGCTCAATGAGATTTTTGTGAGTAAAGAAATTCTGAATGAAGAAAGGTATAAGTACATTTTTACTGTTGAGAAGATTAATCAACTGGTCAATAATGGAATCTCCTTCAGGGATGCGTATCGTCAGGTTGGGGATGAAGTTGATGCCGGGCTTTTCCATTTCAAACCAAAAGAACTTCAACATTCGCACGAAGGAAGCATAGGTAATCTTTGTAATGATGCTATAGAAAATATGATGAAGGAAATAATTAGAAGTTGGACGAAATAGACAACTGATCCTGAAATTCTTCTATTCCTGAGCCTATTAAATTCGGCTGAAATTCGAAGTGTTTCTCAGTTGTTTTTATCTGATAAGCTTAAGTGTAGGTTTTGAAATTACCAATTATAAGAGGCAGTATCTGATATATGACCTAGCAGCCATTTTACACGTACTCAATTTTTCTATTTATTATCTACTAATATTATATTAGTATTCATGATTTTCTATTAGACGAATTAGCAGATTCAATATTCCTGTATTGGAAAAGCCCGCACACTGTAAAAAGTTGCGGGCTTCATTATGTCTTCAAATTTGGCTCCAATTGTTTTAACTGGCATTTATACTAAACAGAAATAGGAGAAGAATTTGGAGAAGTATTACATACCTGGTGCAAGTTTTATTATCCTGTCATAAAGGCTAGATGTTTTATCGCTTTTATCCCGTCCCTCCACTCATTCTAATGCGCCAAAAGCAGTTCTTCAGAAACATTCTCATTGTTCCTCCACCCAATCCACCTGCCTGTTTCAATATCAAATCCCCTGTTCCTCAACTCGATCTTTGCAAACTGGACCGCATCAAGCTTTCCGTTGAACAAATCCAGCAAAAGTTCCTTCTCTGTTTGGAAGAAAAGTAAGATTGGGTTTACATCATCAGGTATCAAACGCAAACTTGCTGCTGCCTGGTAATCTTTATATTCTGCTGTTGTCATAACTGCGAATCAGATTGATATATTAATGTTCACTTGGCAATAGAATCACACCACTTTCAAGCCATACAGTTACCGTGTCTGCACTAAAATCAGTGTAGGGAATATGTTTTGATTTCAGAATAATGTCATTCCCATCTTCGCATTTTACTGTGGCAGAATTGTCTTTGTTCTTCACCAGTTTCCATACCTGGAATTCAGCTTTCTTCAATTCGTGTTGGTAACTCGCAACAATGTCCAAGAACCACTGAAACTTTTCAGCGAGTGCTTTTGCGCCGTCTGTAATCATTAATCCAAAATTATAGCGGTAATAATTGTCTGTGCAATTGTATTCTCTAAGCTGGTCATTTGCGTTCATAAATTTATCTTTTGTTTTATGAAGCAAGTGTAGCCGTTCCGGGATTCCCAGAGAAGATTATCCCGCAAAAGTTGCGCTAATATGGCGTTTGCACATTTTCCGTTCACTACTTTCAGTCAAATTATTTACAAAGTGGATGAAGCAAAAAGCAACGAGGTTTCAGATGAAGTATTAGCTCTAAGGCATTCAATTGCTCATTTTGATATTGAAATTGTTTCAATCAACCATTCAAATTTGATTGATGAGATAGTTTTTAAGGATCGAAAGGCAAAAGGTGAAGAATATGAGGTTGTAAGATTCTGCTCAGCTGAATTACTCCCATTCTTACGGTACTATGGAGGTTGGCTAATGTCTAACTTAAAAAAACGCGAAGATTATAGGTGATTCTGAGACTTACTTCGGCACTAAAACTGGAATAGTGCAATTTTTAGTGCAAGCTGAAAAAGTTAAAAAGAAAAAGGAGTTACGAATGAACGTAACTCCTTTTTTTTAGTGTGCCCAGAACAGGAATCGAACCTGCACATCCTTGCGAATACAAGATTTTGAGTCGCGTCTATAAATGCATTATAGTGCTCAAAACAAGCACTTTTCAATTGTTGTAATTTCAAAAGTTGTCTTTCTGTGATTGAAATGCAATATTGGTTTAGTGCAATTTTTAGTGCAATTGTTTTTCTCATTTTTAATCTAAATCTCAACAATCCTCACCTCGTAATGTCCCAGTCTATTTGATCTATCTGAAATCTTTAGCGAATAGTCGTTCATATACTCATAATTTTGAAAGGCAGGATTGAATTCCATATGTACAACATTAGAATTTATTTCCTCTCCGTCTGCAATTGACACCTGACCATGTTCCATTGTAGTGAGTCTTATTGTAACGGCTAAGGCTTCTTTAAGTATTTTATTGCCAAAATAATACGTGATCAGGCCGTTGAATTTTATGTCGCCGTTCATCAGTTGAGTAGGATTTTTTAATTGTTCCCTGAAGTTGGAAATTGCTTCTAGATTACTCATTGTTTAAAAATTTAAATTATTCATGTAATAAGTTTACAAATACTTACACAATATTAGTATCATATTGCCATAAATCAACAAATAAGCTGCTTACTTTTCAATTTTGAACTTCACACCAAAATATATTTCCCTGCCTCTTGTTGGACCCCATACAGATGAGAGATCAAAGTATTTACCAAATGGATTATCTTCACTGATGATTGGATTGGATTGTCTGTAATTCATCAGATTTTCGCAACCAGCATAAACATCAAGAGTTTTCCAGCGAAATGTTGCCTGAACATTGAGTGTAGAATATGGCACAGAATAATCCGGTCTTCTGTATGCTTCAGGATTACTGCTGGTATTGGGCAATCTCATTTTATCAAACCAATGAACATTTGCATCTGCTTGCCATTTGTCATTTTTTGTGCGATAAGAAATAGCTGCCATTGCACGATTTCGTGGATTAAAGGGCAGGCTCACTTTACTATTATTTTCTACCCGGTATACATCAAGATAGTTATAGGCCGTGCGAAATTCAAATCTTTTGTAAAAGATAAATGAAGCTTCTAACTGCAATCCATTTGAACGGGAGACGCCTTCGAAATTCCTGATGAAAGCCTTTGTCGGGTCTGTATCGTAATCAGGAAAGAACTGATTGGTAAAATGCGTGCTGTAAAAGTCACCACTTAAAGTTCCTGTAATATTTTTTCCTGCTTCAAATTTGTAGGTATGGCTCACTCCCCAGTTTACAGCTTGTTCTGGCTTTAATGGCTCTTCAAAAATCACATTTCTTGACCCAACCAATAAATTAATCTGCTCGCTGAATAAATTAACTTGCCGCCATCCACTTCCTGCTGATGCACGAAATGTGTTGTTGCTGTTCAGAGCATATTTAAGCATTGTGCGTGGCGTGAAATAAGAACCCCATTGCTGGTGGTGATCAAGCCTTGCTCCTGTAATCAGCACAATTTTCTCATCACGCCAGTGGAATGTATTTTCTGCAAAGGCGCCCGGCACATTCAGCCTGGTTTGGTAATTTCCTGCAAAAGTCCTGCCCAATGTATTGTCCGAAAATGAAATGGTTTCATCCAGTTTTTGGTAACGGTAGCTTATTCCATATTTTAAGGAATGCCTTCTGTACCATTGCCATTCGTGTTGCAGATTGATATAGGCAGTCTGCTGCTTTGCTTCGTATTTAGTTGTTCCAAACCACGAATACTGATCGTGGTAAAAGCCGGACACAGCGAGAGAAATGGCGTGCCTATCTGAAAAACGAAAGGTAGATTTTGCGTACGCTTCAGGCTGAACATAATTGACAGACTGTCCATAAATTGTATTACTCCCTTCGTCCGTTTTTGCATTGAAAGCCATTTGGCCGCCTGTACGTTTTTCGCTGACAATACGCAAACCAATCTGAGTAGAAAAGCCTTTCAGCTTATCATTGCCATACTTCCATTTGTTATAAGCCATATATCTGGTAAGCTGGGGCAAATCAAGAAAGCCGTCTTTATTACCATCAACTTTGCCAGCGGGCTGAACGCTATGAAGCGCCAGTAAGGAGTACCATTTCTTTTTCTTTCCTACAGAGGATGCGATATTGGCATTGAAGTGCGCTTCGCCAAAACTGTTGACGTAAGCATTGAGGTAAAGACGCTCTGCCTTATCTGGTTGCTTGCTTTCCAGATTGATCTGGCCACTGATGCTTTCATAACCTTGCAGCACAGAAGTAGTTCCTTTGGAAACATAAATATTATCCACCACGGTTCCCGGATAGGTGCTTATACCATACGTATAACTCAATCCCTGGATCATGGGCAGCCCGTCAAACAATACCTGGTTATACACTCCGGAAAGCCCCAATATTCTTAATTCCTGAGCGTTCGTCACCACATTGGTTGTTTGTGGCTGAACAGATGCCTGAGTGCCAAAACATCCTGCCAGGTCGCAACAGGCAGCTTTCGATAATTCGCGCTGATTGATTACTTCTGTTTTAATAGCACCACTTGAAATATATGCAGCACGGCTATCTGTTACCGTGACACCTTTTAACTCATTGGCGTTCCTTCGAAGCGTAATAGATAGGTACGTCTTTTCTCCTATTTCTAATGTATCGGTAATATATCCTGATTCCCTTGCAATGATTCTCTTGTCACTAATTCCATCCAAAGACAATTCAAAAACACCATTTTCATTTGCTGAAACAGCGTTGGTTGTCCCTATAAAATTGAGTGTCCCTCCTGGCAATATTTCTTTGCCGTTATCGGATTCACCAAATAATTTTCCTTTAATTGTTTGGGCAGAAAGTGTGGAAGAGATCAATAGCAGGATTGTTATTGCTATTGTTCTGATCATTGGTTTTTCTTTTTGCGGTTCGTTTCTTTTTTTACTTTATAAGGGCGCGAAGCTGAATCGTCGCAACCGGGAGTAGCTTCAATTGCTTTTTCTATCTGCTCCTGATTGATTGCAGAAGTATGGTAGGAAATAGTAAAGACGGATTTGTCGCCATTAATTTCTGTGAACGCTATTTCTTCAATGCCTTCCTGGTTTTGCAACTGCTTTTTAATTGTTGGCATATCATTGTTGCAATGAAGGTTTGCTACTTTAATAGTTGCTGTTTTGAGGCTATCAGCAGTTTGTGCAGATGCTTCAAAAGAGATAAATGATGCAATAAATGCAATGATTATTGAGATTGAGTTTTTCATAAAAAAATGATTTTAAGATTAATTAATTTTTTCGCCTTTTGCGGTCTTTTGTACAATGTCGTAAATGACCAGATCGTCTCCGGGAGTGTAGCCGCCTTTTTGCCATACAACTTCGCCTTTTCCGTCCAAAACAAATACATAGGGGCAATAGGTTATGTTCATTGCTCTTTTAAAAGCCTGGTTAGGATCAAGGTAAACTTCAAAATCCCAGCCTTTACTTTTAACGAGTGGATTAACTCTCGCAGAGCTTCTTGAATCGTCAATAGAAACAGCAATGATTTTAACACCCGTTTCTTTTTTCCATTCGTCATATACTTTGGCGATTGCATTAAATTCGGAAATGCAGGGTTGACAGGTTATCTCCCAGGCAAATACAACCATAGGTTTGCCGTCGTTTTTAAGCGTTGCCAGGTTTACTGTTTTGCCATTCATGTTTTTTACTTCCACAGAAGGTAGCGTACGCTGTGCTTTTCCTGTAAGGGATAAACCACAGAGCAAAACACAAATTGACAGGCAACACTTTAATAAGTGCTTTGTCATTTTTCTTGATTATTAATAATAAAGATGATTCGCAGCTGATGCTGCAAAGTGTATATAATCCGCAAGAATTACGATAACTTAGGCGGTTGCCAAAAACCTAAAACAGGTCCTTCAATAAATGGAGAATTTAATAGTACCCAGGAGGATTTTATAAAGATAATTTCTGATAAAGACAAGAAGACTGGCTGAAAAGCAGGAACTACGCCGTAAGCGCAACAGCCACAAATTTGGAATGGGTTACAGCCATTAGTACAATCTTTTTGTGATTCATCGTCGCAATCACTATCCTGATTTTCGTTGCAAGAACTCTCGGTACAACAATTGTCGATAGAATTAATACTGGCACATACCGGCTGAACTGACAAAGTCAGCACAAGAAAAGCAAGTATGGCGCATAAATATTTCACAAATACAAAGGTAACGATTTACTTTATTCAAAAGTTTTTTAGCTTCTGGTTACCTTTATTTTGTTTACAGAATAATCAAGTAGCTGATTAGCTATTTTACTGGAAGAGGCGAAATTGCATATAATGCGTATATAAAATAATCTAAAAGAGATAACTATGTCAAAAGAATGTTGTTCAGATGTGGGGCATCTTAAAATGAAAGAAGGAACAAATATTATCTTACAAAATAAGCCTCTGCCCGATAAGATCAGAGATGACAGCGAGTCTGTTAATGAGGAAGACCATAACGAAGACGCAGCAGAAGAAAGTTCAGGATGGAAAACTCATTGGGATCTTCTTTTATCACTTTTGATTTTAGTAGTATTACTGGTATGGGAATATGGTTTTCAGTATAGAGGTTTCCCGACCCTACTTGCCAAAATATCAATCAGTAAGGAGTTGAATAATATTTACCTATTTGGCTTAAATTTCATTGCTTACATTTTAGCCGGCCACAGTGTATTAGGATTGGCTTTTCGCAAATTACAAAGAGGCGACATTTTCAATGAATTCTTTTTGATGAGTGTGGCAACGGTTGGCGCATTTGTAATTGGATCTTACACTGAGGGTGTGGCTGTAATGGTATTCTATTGCATTGGAGAATGGTTTCAGGATACAGCTGTGAACAATGCGAAGAAAAGCATCAAAGCCTTACTTGACATCAGGCCAGATTCTGTAACTGTAGTTCGAAATGGAGCAACAATGGTTGTGGCACCTTCTGACATTAATCTTGAGGAAGTAATTCAAGTAAAACCCGGAGAAAAACTGGCTTTGGACGGAGAATTAATTTCTGAAAATGCAGCATTTAATACCGCGGCTCTGACAGGCGAAAGCTAGCCGGATACGAAGCGAAAAGGAGAAACAGTGCTTGCAGGGATGATTAATCTGAATACTGTCGCTGAAGTAAAAGTTACAGCTTTATTTAAGGACAGTAAGCTAAGTCGTATATTGGAAATGGTGCAGGATGCTACTGCACGCAAGTCACAAACGCAATTATTTATTTCCCGGTTTGCAAAAATATATACGCCAATTGTTTTCATCCTTGCTGTAGCTGTATGTATGGCGCCGTATTTTTTAGTCGACCAATATGATTTCAATGTGTGGTTCTATCGTGCCTTGGTATTCCTTGTTATCAGCTGTCCCTGCGCGTTAGTTGTTTCCATACCTCTTGGTTATTTTGGGGGAATAGGCCTTGCTTCAAGGAATGGGATACTCTTTAAGGGTGGTAATTTCCTTGATGTGATGACTAACATTAATGCCGTTGTTATGGACAAAACAGGCACCTTAACCAAAGGTGTTTTTAAGGTCCGGATTGTAAAAGCAGAATCGGGAAATGAAGATGAGCTTATTAATCTTACCGCAGCAATAGAAGCAAACTCCACGCATCCTGTTGCTTTAGCAGTTGTATTATTTGCAAAAGAAAAAGGAGTATTTCCAACAGCTACTGAAGTTGAGGAAATAGCAGGCCATGGGCTAAAAGGCAAGGTTAACGGGAAAGAAATTTTGGCTGGAAATCTTAAACTGCTGAAAAAGTTCAATATTAATTATCCTAAAGAAATTGAAGAAATAATTGATACTATAGTTACGGTTGCCATCGACAAAAAATATGCCGGATATATAACTATTGCCGACGAAATAAAACAAGATGCGGCATCAGCAATTAGCGATTTGCATACTCTCAAAATTAAAACAGTGATGCTGTCCGGTGACAAGCAAAGCGTTGTTGACAAAGTCGCAAAAGAAATTGGTATTGATGAAGCTTTTGGCGACCTATTGCCGGAAGGAAAAGTTGAAAAAATACAGCAATTGAAAGAACAAGGATTGAAAATTGCATTTGCCGGAGACGGTGTAAACGATGCTCCTGTTGTAGCGCTTGCCGATGCCGGTATTGCAATGGGTGGGCTTGGAAGTGACGCAACCATAGAAACAGCAGATATTGTAATTCAGAATGACCAGCCAGGTAAAATTGTTGATGCAATTAAAATTGGGAAGATCACAAGGCGTATAGTTTGGCAAAATATTTTCCTTGCAATGGCAGTCAAAATAATCGTCCTTATTTTAGGTGCAGGTGGTGTTGCCACTCTTTGGGAAGCGGTTATAGCGGATGTTGGAGTGGCGTTGCTGGCCATACTAAATGCAGTGAGGATACAAAAAATGAAATTTTAATACGCTTCATTACGATTCGCCATTTCAGATTTTAACTGCTATATATTTGCCACACAATGGTCAAGCCTATTTCAATCAATGATTTCCTGCTTCTTAATGAAAATATAGCTTTAGCCGATGTTCGTTCAATTGCTGACTTTGAACATGGCCATATCCTGGGCACAGTCAATTTGCCTTTATTTACTAACTGAATTGTTTGAAACCGAGTTATTTAGCTTGGTTACGACCTGAAGCCAATAGGATGGTTGAAAGAAAAAGGCAATAATTCATAAATTTCTATTGTATAAAAGTTCTTATAAATTTATGCCACACTTTAACTATTTAAAACTGTTTTTATGATTGACAACAATAGAAATCATTGGGAAAAAGTATACACGACCAAGCAATCAAACGAAGTAAGCTGGTTTCAGGAATATCCTAAAACATCAATGGAATTTTTGGAATTATTTCAGCTTCCACTTTCAGCAAACATCATAGATATTGGTGGGGGCGACAGTAACCTGGTTGATGCGCTTTTAGATAAGGGCTATACCAATATTTGGGTGCTGGACATTTCTTCATCAGCTTTGGAAAAAGCCAAAATTCGTTTAGGAGTAAAGGCGGATTTGGTTCATTGGGTTGTAAGTGATGTTACTGAATTTATACCACCTTTAAAGTTTGATTTTTGGCATGACAGGGCAGCATTCCACTTTCTCACAAATCCTGATGCGGTAGATAAATATGTTGCGATTGCTGAATCAGGAATCTCCGATAATGGATATTTAGTTTTAGGAACTTTCTCTGAAAACGGACCAGAAAAATGTAGTGGTTTAGAAATTAAGCAGTACAATGAAACCTCTATGAGTAACAGATTTGAGGCCTCTTTTATGCGTATCAAATGCGTTACAGAAAATCATGTCACCCCCTTCAATACAGTTCAAAATTTTCTTTTTTGCAGCTTTAGAAGATATTAAAGCTTAGAATGAAATATTCTTTAATGATGGATTTCTGTAAGAATTAAGCACCAGACTTCATGGTTTGAACTGGGTAGGACTTCTTTAATGAATGAAGACGATTCGTTCAGACGGGTTTAAATGAACCTAAAAGGCATAACATGGTCTGCTAAAAGTTATTTTGAAAGTATGATATAGTTGGCAGTTCTAAATTAATTCAGGATTTGACTGTTACTTTGGGTTGTGAAAATCCTGATTATTGAAGATGAACCACAGCTGGCGCAAAGTATCTCGGAATATCTTTCGGGAGAGCAATACCTGTGCGAGACCGCGATCAATTTTCCCCAAGCTATGGAAAAGACTGAATTGTATGATTACGATTGCATCTTGCTTGATTTGATGTTGCCAGGAGGTGACGGGCTGAAAATTCTTGATGCACTTAGGGATAATAAAAAGCAGGATGGAGTGGTTATTATTTCTGCTAAAGGATCATTGGATGATAAGATAAAAGGATTAAAAATTGGAGCGGATGATTACCTAACGAAGCCTTTTCATTTACCGGAACTTGCTGCCCGCATTTTTTCTGTGATCAGGAGAAAAAGCTTTGACAATACTAATGTCATTATTCATCACGAGCTGGAAATTAATATTCTGGCCAAAAAACTAGTGGTCAACCGATTGCTTGTCTCGCTGACCAAAAAAGAGTTTGATCTTTTACTGTATTTTATCAGCAATAAAAATCGTGTCATTTCTAAAAATGCCCTTGCAGAACACATACTGGGAGACATTGCCGATATGTTAGAAAATTATGACATTGTTTATGCGCATATTAAAAACCTTAAGAAAAAACTTGCTGATGCGGGATGTGGGAATTACCTTAAAACTGTTTACGGAAGCGGCTACAAATGGGACGTATGATCAGGTTGCTTGATAAATCTTTCAAAGTTTTTATGTGGTATGCAGGTATTGTACTGGCCTGTAGCATTCCTGCATATTACGCTATTGTCGATTACATCTGGCAAACAGAACTCAAAGAACACAATACAATTGTAAGCGAAGAAATAAAAAACAATCTCCAATCACAGAATTTTTCTGACAGTGTATTAAATAAAAGTGTGGCGCTATGGAATCAGCTTCAACCATCAAGCCATTTACGCGAGGTTACAGAATTAAAGTCGGACAGTACCTATAATATATACCGCAAGAATAATTTCTCTAAGAAAGAAGAACGATTTCAGGGACTGACAACCTATTTCCAATTGAAAGGAAAAAAGTTTGCCCTTAGTGTGGAGACCAATATGGAGGAATCTCACGAAACAATTTTGGGACTGGCATTGGTGTCATTAATTTTCTTTGTCCTGCTACTTATCGGGCTGATCATTCTGAACCGTAGATTGTCTGACAAAATATGGCAGCCTTTCAATTCAAGTATAAAAACAATACAGGAATTTGACCTGAATAGGCACGATTTGCCAGTGTTTGAGGAAACTGATATTGTGGAGTTTGAAACTTTAAATACCAGGCTCGAACATTTGATTAAGGCGAACATTAATAGCTTTGAACAGCAGAAACAATTTGTGGAAAATGCTTCGCACGAATTACAGACTCCTTTGGCGGTTATTCAATCAAAACTTGATCTTTTTTTGCAGGAAGCGGCTCTTTCTAAAAGACAATCAGAGATCATAGACCAAGCTCAAAATGCTTTAGGAAAGGCAAACAGGATTAACCGGAATATGCTGTTGCTGGCAAAGATAGAGAACAATCATTTTGAGGATAGAGAGTGGATTGATCTGAAGGAATTGTTACAGGAAAATCTTGAAATGATGAACAGTTTTATTGAGGCAAAAAGACTTTCCGTTGCGCTGAGTTGTTCAGGAATCACAAAGATAAAAACCAACAGCACTTTGCTTGAAATACTGTTATCTAATCTTTTAACCAATGCTATAAGGTACAGTGAAGAAAACAGCAAAATCGATATTCAGATTTCTGGTCACTACCTCATGATTTCCAATCCCGGTACTCAAGCGTTAAAACAAGAGCATTTGTTTCAACGTTTTGGCAGGGTGAATAATGAAACTCCGGCGACAGGACTTGGCCTGGCTATTATCCACCAGGTATGCCTCCAGTTTAAATGGGATATCACTTATGCTTTTGAAGCATGCCAGCACAAGTTTTCTGTAAATTTTTCATAGGATACTTAATTCAGGATTTCTTCTAAATCAGGTTGCAGCTTTGTAATATGAAAAAGACAATTCCCACGAAACAAATCCTTACGGCAATCCTGTTTTGCGCTTTTCACTTTTCTTCCTCTGCACAAAACAAGGTTACTATTTCCGGAATAATAAAGGACAATGCCGATAAATCCTCTTTGCCCTTTGTAACTGTTTCTTTACTTGCTGCAAAAGACAGCAGTTTTATATCCGGCACTGTTACTGAAGATGACGGGCGCTTTACGATAGCAGATGTTTCCTCCGGAAACTATTTTTTCAAACTGAATTACCTCGGTTACCAGGAAAGATGGGAATCCTTACTTGTAGGCACCTTAAGCACGTTCCTGGATAAGGGTACTATTTTACTTTTGGCCGACACAAAAAAACTGAATGAAGTGGTGGTGACCGGTAATGAGGCACAGGTGTCCTCTAAAATGGACAAGAAGACCTTTACCCTTGGTGATAATATTGCGCAAGCAGGATCTTCTGCACTGGAAGCAATGAAGAATCTTCCAGGGATCACAGTACAGGATGGCAAAGTACAACTTAGGGGTAGCGATAAAATAAGTGTGCTGATTGATGGAAGACAGACAGCATTAACAGGAATTAGCGGCCAATCGGGCCTGGAGAACATACCTGCATCGGCGATAGAAAAGATTGAAATAATAAATAATCCTTCCGCCAAATTTGATGCCAATGGAAATGCAGGTATTATCAACATTATTTATAAAAAAGAAAAAAAGGAAGGATTGAATGGTCAGGTTGGTTTAGTTGGCGGTCTTGGTGCCTTATGGATCAAAAGAGAAAACCTGCCAACGATCAGGCCTCAATACCAGGCCACGCCAAAAATTAATCCCTCCTTCTCAATAAATTACAGAAAAAACAAAGTGAATCTATTTTTTCAGGGGGACAACCTTTATACCCAAACACTGAATAAAAATGAATTCGTAGATCGGTACTATGATAATGGAACTATCATAAAACAACAAACAAAAAGGAACCGAAGCACCAATATTATTACCGGAAAAACCGGAATAGATTGGAATCCTGATGAAAGCAATACATTAATGGTTTCGGCTCTTTTCAGCAGTGAAAAAATACTGGACCGGGGAGAAGAGCCATTCTTCAATAGTAATCTTAGTGAAAGACAACGGCTATGGCAGTTTATAGAAGATGAACTTAAAACGACCGTTACTGCATCAACCGGATGGCAACATAAGTACAGACAGCCGGGGAGGCAATTGAATATCGGTTTCAATTATACATTCCACAGGGAAAACGAACAATATTTTTTCACCAACATATTACCAGCATACACAGGGCTTGATTCGTTTAAGTTATTATCGGACGAACAGGTTGCTGACTTGAATATTGATTATGTACAGCCTCTGAAATATGGACGAATAGAGGGTGGAATGAAATTCAGGTATCGTTATATTCCTGTCAATATGAAGTTCATTCCCGGACTTAATTCACCCTTAGATACAAATGCAGGAGGATGGGCCAACTACTCGGAAACTATTCCTGCTTTGTACGGAAATTATGTTTTTGAAAATCGAAATCTGGAACTGGAAGCTGGATTGCGTGTGGAGTATGTGGGTGTCCAATACGATGTAAATCCGCAACACAATACTTACAAAAGTGATCAATATCATTACACACAACCGTTCCCTAATATGCGCCTGGGCTATAAAATCAATGATAACAACAGGCTTTCCTTTTTTTACAACCGCCGTGTGGACAGAGCAAATGAAGTGGATATACGTATCTTCCCAAAATATGATGATGCAGAGATCGTGAAATTGGGCAATCCTGCATTACGGCCGCAATTCACCAACACAATAGAGATTGGATATAAACTCAACATGCAGAAAGGAATGTTCTATGCTTCGGTTTACCATAAGGTAATGGACGCAACCATTACAAGAATCGCAAGTATTACTCCCGGGAGTAATGTTATCTACAATATTTTTCAGAATGCAGGAAGAAGCTACAATACCGGGACTGAAATGATGCTATCCCAAAATGCTGGGAAATGGGGGACATTCAATGTAAACCTGAATGCCTACAAGAACACAATTGAGGCATTTACAGTAACCAACCTTTATCCTAAAGTCAATATATTCTCAGCTGGAAAACAGAATATGTATTCAGGCAATATAAAGTTGAACAGTACATTCCACTTACCACGAAAAATTGATGCACAGCTGACCGCAATTTACCTCGCACCGGATATTATTCCACAAGGTAAAATCGGATCACGTTTTTCTGTAGACCTCGGTTTCAAAAAGACAATTCAGAAGGGCAAAGGTTTCATATTCTTAAACGCTACCGATATAGCCAATACGCTACGGATTAAAAAAGAAGTACAAGGGGATGGATTTAGATTTGTCAGTACCGATTATTATGAAACGCAAGTATTAAGGCTCGGATATAATTATAAGTTTTAGTACAATGATATATAATAACGGGTCTAAATGAACCTCCTTCAATCGCTGGAGTTCTGCAAGAATTGAGCACCAGACTTCATGGTTTCAAACTGATCTGATACACTTGCGTATAAGATCAAAACAATGAAGAAAACAATAAACTCAAAAGCCGGAAGTGCCTATCCTTTCCTTGATGCACGCACACCAATGGCCAACAGCGATTTGCTGCCGGTCAAAATTACAATCACATTAAACAGCGCTCAATTCCGCATTGGCCTTAAGTTATACGCCACACCTGATGTGTTTGAAAAAGCAATGTCAGCAAAAGGAACAATAACAAAAGAAGCCAAAGCACTAAGGAATTCAATTGAACAATACCTTGAAAAAGCAAACAATATTCTGGATGAATTCCCTCTTGCAAATCAAAAGATGTTCACCAATCTTTTTAAGTCGGAAGCTGCGTTAAAAGGGAATATGAAAACAGATATGACAATTCTGTTCCAACAGAAAATTGATGAGTTGACAGCTGAAGACAATGCGGGGAGCAAGAGCTTTTATGAACAGTCGTTGGTGGCGTTTAAGCGCTACAAAACGAGCTTCTTTTTAGAAGACATTACACCAGCCTGGTTAAAAGGTTTTAAGGCCTGGTGGCTGAGTATTGGCAACTCAGCCTCTACAGCACAGATACATTTCAGGTGCTTAAGGCACATCTTCAACAGGGCAATAAAACAAGGATTGATTTCGTCCGGCCATTATCCATTCAAAGAATTTACTATTGGATCAACAACAAAATCAAAAGATGTTTTGTATCCCGAACAACTGAAGAAATTATGGGAGTATACACCAACAAGAAATGGTGAAGAGCGTTCAAAAGACTACTTCATTTTCCTTTACCTCTGCAATGGGATGAACATCAAAGATGCACTGAATCTTAAAGGGAGCAACATAAAAGGAGACAAGATAGTGTTCATCCGTTCAAAAACTGCTAATACAAACCATGAGACAAAGGAGATCGTAATCCATCTCCATCCTGAAATAAGACGCATTATTGAAAAGTGGGGAGACCTGAAAACGAAGGATTACATTTTCCCATGCCTTCGTGGGATTGATAATAACATTGAACGAAAAAGAGTGAAAGATATTTTTGCAAGGAACCTAAACAGGGACCTACGTCCGATAGGAAAGAAATTGGGATTTGAAATGAGATTGAATCTGAATCTTGCCCGCCACTCTTATGCCACACGTTTAAAAATTGATGGCATCTCAACAAGCATGATCAGTGATGCGCTTGGGCACTCCTCATCTACAGTAACCGAACATTATTTGAAAACTATTCCCAATGCAATGGTGCAAAAAATATCAGAATCGTTGCTGAATTTTAAGGATTAAAATTATCACAACTGTTTGCTAAACTATTTATGCGTACCATTTATTTGGTGCTCAATAAACTTTGGAACATTGCTGTAGTAGATACGTTTCAGGATGTTGTTCTTTCTTTTTTTGTTGATGATACTAAACAATGTAGCACCACTAACAATGAGCAATAATGCTCCTGCAATTTCAAGATATTCTGGTTTCATCTTTTAATATTTTTTTCTAAGGGATAAAAAACCAACCACACTTTGTACGTGTGGTTGGTCCATTTAAATTAAACAAGTAAAGAAACAATCTTTAATTTGTTACTGAATTCATTTTTGGAGTACTTCCTTCTTCTGACTTTGATGTAACTTTCTCAAGTTGCTGTTTAAATATTTCTTTTCCTTTCGTAAGAAGTGGTTCAAGATAGTTTTCAACTCGTTTTAATTTACCTTTCTTGTAAAGGTCACGTAGGATCAATCCACCTGCGATAATTAGTATCCCGCCTACTAACACTGTGTTCTTCTTGCTCATAATTTTTTATTTAATTGTTTATTAATGACACTATATCAGACCAGTCGTAGATTAATTCGCTTGGGACTTCTTCAAATCAATAGTCTAAGTTAATTTTCTCTTGCAAAGATCAAAGTATGATGCAACTGTACTCTTACACGATTTTAATTAAAACTTACATTCTTAAGCATCTTAGGCATTCGCAAGTGCAGTTTCTGAAGTGCACTTTAAAGGAATGGCGATTCGGAATTTCCGGATGGGTCGCGAAACTTTTCTATTCAATTTTACTGAGGAATCGTCTTTCAATGCTTCACCAATCAGTTGATTTACTGGCTGTATAAATTCGAGAAATCTGAACCTCATGATAAACTGTATACAGCCCCGATCAATATGTACTTGTATGAAAATGATTTTCTGAATTATAATTAGCCAACGATATCGACTCACAAAATCATAATTATTTACTTTTATAAAATAGTTTGAGTTATAATTTATAGCAATGAGTAAAAATTCAGCTATTTTAGCACCAATAGGTATAGGATAGTAATATTTATTTAAATAGGATTACAAATTCTCTTCATTTTGTTCATTTAGAAATTATGGAGCTGTTTGGGAAATTGATGCTATTTCAGTCAACAATGCTTTTCCGGTTATCTTATTGAGTGGACGCTTGTACTTTTATGTCAATATTGACATGACACGAATAGTTGAAAAGATAAACAAGCCATAACGAAGTTCTTGCTAATCAAATTATCCGGATGGTATTCTACGGCATTTGCCTTGATCAAAATTTTCGGAAGAAAATGAACGCCTGAAATCACAATTGAAAACAATGTCAATTTTGAATACAATACATGTGCAATGGATTCGAATCAGATATCCGAATAGCAGCAGGATTGATACAACTTTATACCAGTAAGAGTATCATATGGAGAAGGATTTTCAATAACGATGTTATAAGCAAAAATCTTTCTCTCGGATAATAAAGCTTATGCTTTTAAATATTCATTGGATAAAATTGCGAAGATGCAAAAATATCAATGAGCGAAGATGCAAATACTAATGTACATCATCAAACAGAGGCCTATATTAGTTCGCAGATTGATTTGTTAAATTCCGCATTAATGATTTTATTACTCAACTTAATCACTACTTAGTGATAAAGAAACTCTCTTAAAAAAAAATAAAATATTTTTAATAAAATTGCGAATTGTGTTTGTAATAATAAATTTATAGCCTACTTTTGCCTACCAATATTTACCGTTTATAATGTGAAGCCTGTATTTCACGAATTAATGATCAATTTTTTGTTTAAATGGTTTTTGGAGTATGAAACCTCCATTACCATTATTGTACTAGCAAATTAATTGAACAAATCAATCGATTGTCAAATAGTCCAACTGTTTGCTATTGAAGTAGATACTATTGAACGGTAAACCCCATAATTTATAAAAGTACTAATCTCGAAAGAGGTAATGGTGAATTTTATTTAAATTTTTATTAATGAAATATCTATTGCATGAATTACTGACATTATCATTAAATGAAAGATTATTGATAATCGAGGAAATTATTACTATCCCTCCAAGTGATGAAATTACCATCACGTTTGAGAGTAATCAGGCAAGCACATTCAGTTTAAAAAACATTGAAATCGAAGCAAAATAAAAAATATGAATAAAATTTACAGTAGGTTTTTTGCATTATTAATATTAACTCTCTCATTTAATGCGGCAATAGCACAAACTTGTTCAGTAAATGCCGGTGTAGATCGTTCAATATGTTCTCAGGGAGTGATGACATTATCTGGTAATTCAACCGGAGCTATTTCTACTGCGGCAAAATGGGCATTTGTAAGTGGTCCTAATGTGCCTACCATTACTTCACCGAGCAGCGCCATTACAACTGTAACCGGTTTTGTTCCCGGAGTATATGTTTTTAGATATTTTGCACGATGCTCAGATGCAATAAATGTTACCGATAATGTAACCATTACGGTAGAGGCTGCACCTATATTTACTGCCGGCAACGATACTTTTGTTTGCGGAAATTCAGCCCTTTTACACGCCACTTTACCCGCTGGTGCTGCTGGTGTATGGTCATCTTCAGTTGTTTCGAATGTGTCAAACCCCGTTTTCGGTGCATCCACATCACCTACATCTAATATATCTATCAGTGGGTCAAACGCTAATTGTCCTAAAAAATTAAATGTAATCTGGCGTGTGACCCAGGGGGCATGCGTTTTGCGTGATACGGCTATTGTATCATTCGGAGGTCAATCATCTTTTCCTGTAATAGCTGATCAGTCTATGTGTGGGACTTCATATAGAACTCCGGATTATAATATTGGATGTGGAGGAACTTTAACTGCTACAGAAATATCGGGACCAAGCGCAGCAACAATAACTTATACTTACGGAGCCGGTTCACCAACTAATAATACAACGACAAGTGTTACCTACTCAGGACTTGTAGTAGGTGCTTACACTTTTGCTACCCAGGCTATATCCTGCGCAGGTACTATTTTCAGGGATACTTTTGTAATCACAGTTTCAGGAACAGTAGCATTAACTAATACAGGAATAGCAAGTAAAGATTTATGTATTGCATCATTTGATACTGCCTACACATTTGATCCCACAGCAAGTCTGCTGCCGGGCGAAACAATCACATGGAATACAGCTTCAGTTGCTAAAACTCCGGGATCTTTACCAAGCCCTACAGTCTCTGTAATTGGAAATAGCTTAAAGGTTACAAATGTTACCCATCCCGATACTTTTACTACAACCGGCTTTTATCGTTATCGTTACCAATATACAATTAATAATGGTTTGTGTTCCAGAACATTTGATGTTGATCTGATACTCCGGACACCAATGAAAACTACAATCTTTAACGATGTAATTAATCAGCCTTGTGGTGTAGATACTGCAGTTCTGACACAGTTCATATCTGGTGCTCCAAGTTTAAACTACGACCAGACAACCTTAATTTCTAAACCAGCCGGAACAACCGACCCCACAATTGTTGAATCGGGGAGTGCAACAAGACTTTATGACATGTCGCCTGGAAAATATATTTATTCTTTTAGGTATAGAGTTGCAAGTTGCGAATACAGGAATAAGACTGTTGAAATTAATATCAGCAAGAAAACAGGTTTATCTAATGCAGGCACAGACCAGATTTTACCTTGCTTTGCAACCAGTACAACGCTTGCAGGAAGTCTTCCGGATCCGGGAGAAGTTGGAACATGGGTTTTGGTATCAGGCCCTACCGGAACAACTTTAGCAAGCCCACATTCAAATTCATTGGGGATATCGGGTTTAGCTGTGGGTGTTTATACATTCCGGTGGGGAATATCTGCAGGCTCTACCTGTGTGGCCAATTCTGATGATGTAAATATTATTGTTTCCACCACTACGCCTACAGCAAATGCAGGCCTTGATGATACAGTTTGTGCGGGGAATTCTATTCCGCTAAGTGGAAATGTAGTTGGCCTAGGCGTTTCAGCTAAATGGAGACAAATTTCCGGACCAGCAGTAACAATAGCGGATTCGACTGCTGCAAATACAATATTTTCCGGATCTGTTGTCAGCACGGTCTACGGGTTTGTTTATAGTCTGACCGACGCGTGCGGGTCTACGCATGACACGGTAGTAATTACTACAGATGCAACCACCGGACCTTCAAATGCAGTTATTTCTACTGCAAATACCTGTCTTACTTCATCCTCCTCTATTACCTTAAATGCAGTTGCCCCTATAGTTGGCAGCGGCAGTTGGTCCCAAATCTCAGGGCCTGGTGTAGCAACTATTGCTTCCCCAACAAGCAATTCCACACTTGTATCCGGTTTGGTTACAGGAACATACAAATTTTTGTGGAGCACAGCTTCTGTGGGTTGTGATACTAAAAATGATACCGTAATCATTAGTTATAATCCGGTAACGCTAACCTCTAATGCTGGTCCGGATCAAAATATTTGTGCCACCTCAGTAACTATGGCTGCAACCCC